>JAPKZC010001039.1:6613-13440 GCA_026394025.1 Candidatus Solibacter sp. | reverse complement strand
AGCGAGGCGCCCGCGCTGAGATTGTCCGGCACTACCGAGATCGGACCGCTGATCGTACCGGCCGATGTGTTGGTCAACGTCACCGATTGCAGAAAATGCCCGGTGGACATGTTGTACACGTATCCGCCGCGCTTGATCGCCACCAGCGCCGTGACGTCGGTGGCACATGGCCCGCGCGTGGGAACGCCATTGACGCTCAGGACCGCCGTACCGCCGCTTCCGCTTCCTGGATCGGGCGGCAAGAGGTTCTTGTGGTACCAAACTCCTCCAGAGCTCCCGGTCCAGGTAGTCATCCAATCAAAGCTGGTGTATGGAAGATCCACAGCATTTCCGCCGGCATCCACTCCCACCACCTTTGTTGTGAACTCCATGTGCGCCCCGGGATCGCCGTTCGGGTCGTTCCCACTCATGCAGGGATCACCCGGTCCGTCGTGAAAGAACACCCGGGTGTTTGTCGTGACCGTCCTCAGCTCGTCCGCGGTGTAGTAGAAAGGAAAACTCCCGTTCTGCACATATGCATTCACAGAGAAAGGCCGGCCCTTACAGTTCAGGGTAAACGGAGTTGGGTCCACCAGGCCTGGAGGCGGGGGATCGGAGACCTTCGGCGGCGCGGTGATGTACGGCTCGGGGGCCGGTCCGAGGCGCCTCCAGGTATTCGGGGCTGGCAGATAGTTGATCGTCTGCTGCCAATTGAAATGATCGACGCCGCACAGTGACGCGGCAAGCGCCAGGCTTCCTCCATTCGGTCTGAAGGTCGCCCAGATTTCCGCACCCGTCGCTTGAGCGGTTACGGAGCCGAATAGAACACTGGCGCAGTCCGGATTCCCCGTCCAGACTCCTGGGCTGTGATTCCGGGCCATTCCGCTGCACGAAATGTGACCCGAAACCGGACAGCCGGTATCGTAGGTGATATTGGTGACATCGTACCCAAGGGAATCGGAATACGACCAGATTTCGACCAGGGGTTGAGAGCTTTGCGGCCTGTTCGGGTGGGAACACACATTCACGGCCACTTTTTGAAGCGTCCCATCGGCGTTGCAGATGAATTTTACTGTTGGCTGACCAAAGAGCGCGCAAGTCTCCGCGTTCTTCTGCGTGATGGTGGTGTATCCATTCGAAAACGAGAAATAGTCCGCATTCGGGCTCGAATCGGGGGGATTTGGGACACTTTTGACAGGCCGAACACACGCATAGCCGGTGATCGGCAATATCTGCCCCATCAGGCCGTTCGGGTCAGAGAAGGTAGTGTATGGGCTGCCCCTGTAGACATACAGCGTGTAGCCCGCGGGACACGGCGACTGCGCGCCGGCCGGCACGAAACCCAGGAGAACACCGGCAACCGACACTCCAAGAAAGGAGAACCGTCTCCGCGTTATTCCGTGCATGTTCGTGACCTCCTCGTGTTCGGCCTCTGCCGGCCAATCAACCAGGCCAAACTTGTCCCGAGCAGCAGCCAGCTCGACGGTTCCGGGACAGACGACTCTGTCACGGGTGTCAGGACCGGCGCGCCCATCGTAATGAAGGCTCCCGTGCTGGTTGCCCTATTCGGATCGGTGGGAAAGGTCTGAATGCCCAGGGGAGAGTCGAAGGTGATGGTCAGTAGCGTATTGGCTCCGGACGAATCTGCGGTAGGGATCTCATTGCCGTTCGCGTCCAGCACCGACATGGCAAACAGATCGGGCGGGCCGCCGGAATCCACGTTGGTCGTCAGATCCAGGGTATAGGAGAGTTGCGAACCGCGCGTGAACCCCTGCACGATCGCGTTGAAGAAGTCGTTATCGGTCAGGGTTACGCCGCTGGTCAAGTCGCCGGAAGCGCCGCCCCAAAGCTGCGGCCCTGCGACTGCGCCCCCGCCGCCGTAGGCGAAGTTACTGAGCGTTACGATGTTGTTGCCGTCGTTTGTGCCGCTGCCATCGGTGAGTTGGAATAACAGCGAGTAGCTCCCCGCCGGGAGCGCGCCGGTGTTCAAGGTCACGTTATAGACAACACCTGCCCAGGCGGGCGCGGCCGCGAGCAGCAGGATCAGCCCTGCCCCCGCGAACAGTTTACGAAGTCGATTGTTTAGCATAAGGTACTCCCGTCTTTTCAGCGCATTCCACAAAACACCGCTCCGGCCGGTGTGCGGGCTTGAAGCCCGACGAGACGGCCGGGTTCGCTCACAGCCTGGCGAACGGTGGGCGGCCGGGATTCCGGTGAGGAATCGCGAGCCGCCGGCCGTGATTTTCCATCCTGGTCCCACGTGAGGTCGATGGCGCGAATGGCATGCAGCGGCGGATGCTCCGGGACCGGCGCAGTCACCGCGGCAGCTTCGAGTCTGTCGACAAGCGAGTTGATTTCCGCCGGACAGTGGCTTCTGTCCGGACAATCGATCGAGATCGGTTTGTCCGCGACCGCCCCATGGATCCGTACAGAGTCCTGTTCGGCCAGGGGCTGGGGTAAGCGTGTGTCAGGACCTGCTCGCCGGGCGGGCTTGGCTCCGGCGATCAGCCCCGATGCTGAGTTCCACAGAAGGCCGGGTCCGCGCGAGGCCGGCGGGGCTTCATGCCACAGGGTTACTCGTTCCCGCTCGAGCTGATAGAACTGGAAGTTCGCGGGAGACAGCCAGAACGCGCGGTACGCGCCTTCGAGGCGCCGCTCGACAAACAGAAATCCCGAGTCGGAGTTAGATTGGCCGCCGCGTCCCAGCAACGCGACTGCCCACACACACTCCAGCAGGATATATTTCGTATATCGCTTTCGGCTCATGCGAGTCCGGTGGCAGGACGATCAGCGACTGATACAATGACCGGCGTCATAAGAGCCAGCAGGCGGAACCAGGCTGGACCGGCTCGTGTCGGGGCGCTTTGAGAACCCATGCTGCACAATGATCTCCATAGATAACGCGGCAAAATTGCTTCCGCTCAATCAGGGATCCGGGCCTTCAACTACTGAATCTCTCCGCCGCGCGGCGGCGGCCGGCGGGGGCTCCGCTCGTTCAGGCTGTCGAAATCGACGGCGACCCCGTCTGGCCAAAGCCGGTGCTGCACCTCCTCGCGGGTCACAAGCCCGGCAAATGTCAAGGGGGTACCGGTAGCGCCCCTGCTCAACAAACTCCGCGCCTACGAACTCCAGGACCAAGGCGCCGACACCATCGAAGCCAACCAGCAACTCGGCTTCGACGACCTGCGCAACTACGAGCTTCCCGGCGCGATCCTCCAGTTCTTCGGCCTGAAAGCGGTCCGCCTGATGTCCAACAACCCCGAGAAGGTGGAAGCCGTGGAAAAGGCCGGCGTCCAGGTAGTGGAACGCGTTCCCTGCCTGCCAGACGTCCTCGACACCCGCCTCGCGCCTCGCCTATCTCCGCACCAAGCGCGAAAAGATGGGCCACCTGCTGGAATTCGACGACATCTGAGGCTCACTGGTCGTGCATCCGCGCGGGGTTTGATGGTTTGAGTGCCGCCATCAGTTACGATCAGAGAATGCCGAAACTCCGCACCAGCGTCTGGCTCGTGTTGCCGGTGCTGTTGCTGGTCGCCCTATACTGGCCCGGACTTACCACCTGGTTCTATCAGGACGATTTCGGCTGGCTGAACCTGCGCCACGACGTCCACTCGGCGCGCGACCTGGCAGCGGCGTTGTTGGCTCCCAAGGCGCACGGCAATATGCGGCCGCTGGGCGAGAACGCGTTCTGGCTCGGCCTGTCCGCGATATTCGGAGTGGCGCCGCTGCCCTTTCATATCTGCGCGTTTCTGACCCAGTCGGCGAGCCTGCTGTTGTTGGGGAGCATCGTGCGGCGTCTGGTCGCGTGGGCGCCGGCCGGGCTCTGTGCGCAGATTCTGTGGCTGGTCAATAGCGGCCTGGCTCCGGCGATGGGATGGAGTTCGATCTACAACCAGGTGCTCAGCGGGTTCTTCTTTCTGCTGTCCTTCTACTTCCTGTTGCGCCACATCGAAACCGGCCGGCGGGCGCATGAGATGGCGCATTGGACCGCCTTCATGTTGGGTTTGGGAGCGCTCGAAATCAACGTGGTCTATCCGGCGCTGGCCGCGTCGTATGTGGTGTTCCACGCGCGTCCCTTCGTGAAGAGGGTTCTGCCGATGTTCGCGGTGTCGGCCGCGGCGGTGCTGGCGCACTTCTATTTCGCGCCGCCGCCGCACGCCGGAGTCTACGCGCCGCGCCTGGATTCTGCGATCGCCGCCACGCTGTGGACGTACTGGAGGTGGGCGCTGGCGACGCCGAATGAAGCCGTGGCGCTCCTCATGGCGGCCTGCGTGGTGGCGCTGATCGTCTGGGGGCAGCGGCGCGGCGAATCCACCCCACTACTGGGCGCCGCGTGGTTTGTGCTCCCGCTGCTGCCGTATCTGCCGCTGCCCGATCACAAGATGGACTACTACCTGGCGGTGCCTTCGATCGGCATCGCGATCTTGGGCGCGTATGCCCTGGGAAAGGTGAGAGAGTTCGGCAGTGCCGGAAGAATCGTGGCGGTGCTCGTCATCCTGGCTTATGTGGGGACTTCGGTGCAGGCGTCGTGGGCCGTGGAAGATCTGGTGCTTGGTGTGGAGGAGATCCATCAGGCGGCGAAGGGGAAGATCATCCTGCTGGAAGGAATCGACAGCGACCTCTTCTGGAGCGGCGTGGCGGATCTGCCGTTCCGCGCGAAATCCATTCCGGCCGTGTACCTGGCGCCGGGCAGCGAGGCGCGCATCCAGGCGGCGCCCGAACTGCTCTCGAAGTACGTGCTCCCGCAGGCCATCGCGCGGCGTGCGCTGGCGGAGCATCGGGCCGTGGTGTATCGCTTCGACGGGCAGATGCTGCGCAACCGGACGGCACAGGCGGGCGCGCTGTGGACGGAAGACGAGCCCCGCTTCGTCAACATCGGGGATCCCGTTTTCGGCGACTACCTCGGCGTGGGCTGGCGTGCGGCCGCCGACGGGTGCCGCCGCATGGATCGCGCCGGGATTGTCCGCATCGCCGCTCCGCGAGGTCCCGGCGAGAGCTTGTATCTCGGCGTGTTCGAGACGCGCGATTTCCTGCCGCGGGTGCGCGTGAACGGCGTCGAGGTACCGGTGGTTCTGGCGCGCCGCGATCTCGATCTCACCGAATTCCGCGCCACGCTGCCGCCCGAAGCGGTGCGCTGGAAGTCAATGGAAGCGGCCATCGAAAGTCCCGTGCAAGCGCCTTTGCTGTTCGGCTACGCGGAGGTACGGTGAAGCGCCGCGACTTTCCGGCGCTCACCGGACTGCGTTTCTTCCTGGCTCTCTGGGTGATCCTCCATCACCTCACCGGACCCGGACAGAAACTGGAAGCCACCGCCCTGCTGCTGCCGCACGGGCTGTTCACCCTCATCCGCGGCGGATACCAGGCGGTGACTACGTTCTTCGTCTTGAGCGGGTTCGTACTCACGCAGAGTTATGCGGCGACCGTGTGGACCCGGCGCAACACCCTGCGCTACGCTCTGGGGCGGGCGGCGCGTGTGTATCCGGTGTACCTGCTCAGCCTGGCCGTGGTGGCGCCGTTCATTCTCGCCGACCAGACACCGGGCAAGCCGGGCTTCCTGGCGGCGCATCTCTGTTTGGTGCAGGCATGGCTCGGCGCCATCCCGGTGAATTGGAATACGCCGGCGTGGTCGCTTTCCTGCGAGATGTTCTTCTATGCCATGTTCCCGCTGGCGGCCCTGTTCATCCGGCGCGCGAACTGGCGCGGCATCGCGTTGGCCGCTGCCGTTGCCTGCTGCCTGACGCGCTGGATGTGGGCGGCGGGAGTCTCCGACAATATTAAGCCGCTGGTCCATCTCAGCGATTTTTTGATGGGCATCGCGGCCGCCTGCGCCTACAATCTGTTGCAGCGGCGCGCCCGCCCGCCGCGCGGGTGGTGGCTCTACATCCCTGGGTTCTTGGGCGCCGCCGGTGTCATAGCCTACTCCGAAGTGCTGCCAGGCTTCATCGATCTCAATAGCGCGCTACGCCCGCTCAACGGTCTGTTGCTGATCGGGCTCGCCCTGGGCGGCGGCGTTCTGGCCCGCGCGTTTTCCACGCGGGCGGTTGTCTATCTGGGAAAGTCCAGTTATGCGATGTACATCCTGCACGTGCCGATATTGTGGTGGTGCCTGCGGCGGTCGCCGGAGTTTCCGCCGCTGCTTTATATCGCGATTGTGATTGTGGTTTCGGCGCTGGTCTACGGATGGTTCGAAGAGCCCGCTAACCGGAAGCTGCGGAGTTTCCTGCGAGACCCAGCTCGGCAGCCCGCGCCTGCATCGCCCTGACGCAGAATGCGACGTGCTCTTCGAGCGGCACGCCCAGCTCCTGCGCGCCATCGACAATCTCCTGCCGGTTGACGCTGCGCGCGAAGGCTTTGTCCTTCATCTTCTTCCTGACCGACGCCACGTCCACTTCGAAGACGCTGCGGGTGGGTTTGACGTAGGAGATGGCGGTGATGAACCCGGCCAGCTCGTCGCACGCGTAGAGCGTTTTTTCCAGCGGAGAGACGCGCGGCACACCGCTGTAGTTGGCATGTGAGAGGATGGCGCGGCGCGTCTCCTCATCGACGCCGCGTTCGGCTAGAATGGCCTCGCCGAGCATGGGGTGGTCGGGCGCCTGGGGGTGGATCTCCCAATCGAAATCGTGCAGCAAGGCGGTGATGCTCCACTTGTGCTCGTCCTCGCCCAACTGCTTCGCGTAGGCAACCACGCAGGTCTCGACGGCCAGCGCGTGCTTACGCAATCCCTCGGATTTGGTGAATTCGCAGACGATGTCCCAAGCCTGTTCACGAGTCAGCATGAATTCCATGATACAGGTGGCGATGGTCTACGTGCGCTGACGCTTGCTCTCGATGTAGAGCATTTCGACCGG
>JAPKZC010001039.1:2427-6599 GCA_026394025.1 Candidatus Solibacter sp. | reverse complement strand
CTCCGGCTTGCAGCTCGAGATCCTGCGTCTTGCCGTCCGGCAGGGTGAAACGAAGGCGGCATCCCGCGATGCAGACGAGCACGCCGGCGCGGTCGTCATGCAACGGTATGGCTTCGCCGGGGCCCAGCGTCAGGCGCAGCACGCGCGTGCGGTCGTTCTCGAAATCCACGTGCACGTGGGCGGAGGCGACCCGGACAATGTCGCGAGGCAACTCCTCCGGAGAAATGATCTCGGGGGGCATAATCGGCACCCGCATCCTGCGCTGCTCCAACTGCGCGGCCAGCGGCAGGGCCCCGAATGCGAGCAAAAGGAGGCAGAGCGAAGTCCTCATCCAGCGCACCTCGCTCTCAGGTTACACCCCGGCGTCAGGCGTGGCGGAGCGCGTCGGCCAGCGCTTGCAGGATAAGTTGCACGTTTTCGGCGGTGGAACCGTAGCCCATGGTGCCGATGCGGAAGACCTTGCCGGCCAGCGGTCCGAAGCCGCCGGCGATCTCCATGTTGTATTTCTGGAGAAGGAACTGGCGGACCTTGGCATCGTCCACGCCTTCGGGAATGCGCGGCGTGTTGAGCGTCCAAAGACGGTGACCGGGGGGAACGAGCATGCTCAGGCCCATGGCGTCGATGCCGGCGACAAACGCCTCGTGGTTGATGCGATGGCGCTCCCAACGCGCTTCCAGACCTTCCTCGGCGACGCTGGCGAGACCCTCGCGCAAGGCGTACATCATGGTGGCGGACGCCGTGTGGTGATACTTGTGACCGGTGTAAAAGGTGTCGAGAAGCTGCAGGTCGAGATAGAACGATTGCACTGGTGTCTGGCGCGACTTGAGGCGATCGAGGGCACGCGGCGAAACCGTGACCGGCGCGAGGCCGGGAGGGCAGCCCAGCCCTTTCTGCGAGCAACTGTAGGCGATGTCGATGCCGTTTTCATCCACCATCACCGGCATCCCGCCCAGCGAGGTCACGCAATCGGCAATGGTGAGCGCGTCCACTTCCTGAGCCGCTTCGCAGATGGGCTTCGCCTGGTTGTAGACTCCGGTGGAAGTCTCGGCCTGTACGAAGGCCACCACGCGGGGGCGTTCGCGGCGGATGAACTCGCGGGCCTCCTGCGGGTCATAAGGCTCGCCCCAGGGCTTGGCGAGGCGCACGACTTCGCCGCCGTGCCGGCGCGCCATTTCGCCGATTCGATCGCCGAAGAAACCGTTGGTGAGGAGAGCGAACTTTTCGCCGGGCTCGATGAAGTTGGCCACGGCGGTTTCCATCCCGGCGCTGCCGGTGCCGGAGATGGCGATGTTGAACTGGTTCTTGGTGGAATAGGCGTAGCCAAGCAGGGTGCGGACCTCCTCGACCACCTGGAAGAAGAACGGATCGAGATGGCCAACTACGGGCTGCGCCATGGCCTGGTATACGCGGGGCGCGACCATGCTGGGTCCAGGCCCGAACAGAAGGCGCTGCGGCGCCTGGAGGGGAGTATACAATTGCGGCATCACGTCCAGTTTAGCAGCGGTCGGCTTGTCACAGCGTCTTGTCGCCGGTCCACCGAATGCAGCGCCCGTGTTTCAGCGCCAGGTTCACCATCTGCACCACCAGCGCGGCCTGGTCCTACGCGCCCTTCAGGAATACCTTGGACTCGTCGCGGCCGATGTCCATGCGGCCCTGGTCACCGCAGCACTTCCCTGAGCGAATTCGGCTGGCAAAACGCGTTTCGTCACTATGCCGTTTGCCCTCGATCCGTTGTTTTTGCCATTAGGCTCCTATGAGAGCGATGCGAAGGCGCAGGTTTTTTGCGGTGTCTGTAGTTGTTCACTGCACATGACGGTCTTTGTATTGGGCGTGTTTCATGCCATCGTACATCACGGACGCGGCACATGGTCAATCGCTTTACGGGACAACTTGGACACGGAAGGTGAACAAATTGTCAAATAGTGCCGCCCTGCTCCTGTGCATGCTGGTAGCCGTTCCACTGCCCTCTCGCGGGCAGATTCGAGTTCTGAGTGTTACGTCCTCGGCAAACTTCGTTCCTGGGCTACTCCAACCTGGGAGCCTCGCCAGCATCTTCTGCACTGGACTTCAGGATATATCCGGGTTGATCGTAGCCCAAGATCATCCCTTTCCGCGCACCCTCGCTGGCGTCACAGTGACTGTCAACGGCATTGACGCCCCGATCCTTGCCATAGCTGATATCGCAGGAGGGGCCTACCAGCAAATCAATCTACAGATCCCGTGGGAAACGAAGATCACGTCCGGGCTGGCATTTAACGTGAGCCAAAAGGGGACCGCCGCTCATGTCACCACGTACTTGGACGGCCCTTGGCCCGTGTTTTTCGTCGATTCGTCGGGGTACGCCATCGCGCAGCACGCCGGCGACTACCGTCCGGTCACGCAGAGCGACCCCGCCAGGCCAGGGGAGTGGATCGTAGCTTACGCGACGAATCTCGGTCCGGTTCAGAACCAACCCGCCGATGGACAACCCGCACTTCCTGACGTCCTCGCGCCGATAGTGCCGGATTCATCACCTTATCTCGATTATTACGGGCTCGCTGTCGGCCCGTCCGCGGGCTACATGTCGACGAAAATCCAGAGCAACTATATCGGGATGTCTCCGGGATCGATCATCAATCAGGTGAACCTGTTGGTCCCCAGCCCTCAATTGAACGGAGAGTTGGTTTTTCAGATCGTCAAGATCTACAACGGCGGTTTCTTCTTCACGGTGGGCTGCGGCCGGGGATTCACGACGGTAGCCGCGAGCATGGCAGCTAAGATACCCGTGGCAAGGTAGGTAGGTTACGCGGCCACGGGGGATGCCGTCGGAGTAAACGTTGGCACGGTGCTGATCTGATCGCGAGCGTCATCCGCGGCGCGGTCCCGCCATCGGCTGAGTCTTGGCTCCCGGTCAGGGCATGGCCTTGTAGTATGCCGCGATGAAGGCGGCCGCCGGTCCGTTCTGTTCGTGCAAGTGGATCCCGTCGATCTGCGCCGCGCAACTCACGGCTTCGAACTTAGGCGTCGGCCTCTGTGCCCTGGCCGCAGTACTCCCACTAATCAAGGCAGGGCGATCCCGGAAAACGTGGAAGACTTCGATCTCCGCGAGTAAGCGGAACTCACTTCGTCCGGGCGGAGCGCGCGTGCTCGATGAAGGGATGAAACCAGCGCTGCCGGGCCAGCGCCTCCGGCGTCAGGCTGCTGAACTCGCGGAACTCCGCGATCATGTGCGACTGGTCGGCGCTCCGGTAATAGCGCGGGCGTGGCCGGCCCGCAGGAAGACACCCACCGATTCCGGAACCCGCTCGAGCGCGGTTGCGCCCGCGGTGCTCATCGGTCCGATCACTTCTCCACGGGGAGCGGAAAGAGCGCGCTGCCATCGACCGTCGCGCGCCCAGCCCTGTTCGAAGCAGAACAGCACGGAGACATGGCCGTCCGCCAACGCGGGCGTGCCTAAGAAATCGTCCTCTCCGAGGCGGAGCTCGCGGATGAGAGGCCGGCGCCCAGACGCGCGTTCCAGCGGCGGCGCGAAGGAGAAGAAGGTGCGGACGTGCTCCCGCAATGCCTCGCAGGGCGCGAATTCCCGATAGTGCACGGCGGCCGGAAACACTTTTTTCAACAATATCAGACTTCAGGGTTCCATTTGTCCTATCCCGCCCGGTGCCCTCCGGCCTAAGCTGGAGTTGAACCAGGACATGGAGGATAAGCACGGTTGAAACACAAACCATGTCGAGCGGGGGCAATGCGATGCAGAAAAGGCGCGTCCGGTTCATTAGGAGGATCTTGACATGCACGCCACACTGATTGCTCTTATGTTGTTGCTACAGGCGGCGTCGCCTCCCGACGCAGTTCAGGATTCTGGTAAGCGGCGGACTGCTGTGCCCGCACGTCCGTCGGAAACGGCCGCGGAATACTGGGACCGCGCCTACTCGAATCCAGGCCTGGTTTTCAATACCAGGCCCAACGCGTTCCTGGCGGAAGTAGCGAAGTTGCTGAAACCGGGCCGCGCGCTGGACATCGGCATGGGGCAGGGCCGTAACTCCGTTTACCTCGCCGAGCTCGGTTGGGACGTCACTGGGTTCGATATCTCCGAGCGCGGAATGGAGCTGGCCCGGCAATCGCCCGCGGCCGCGGGAGTGAAGATCACGACAATCAATACCTCCATGGATGATTTCGATTACGGAGTCGGCCAG
>JAPKZC010001039.1:0-2384 GCA_026394025.1 Candidatus Solibacter sp. | reverse complement strand
CGGCCAGTGGGACCTGATCGTCGGGACCTACGAGGGAGTGAGCTGGCTGGAAGCGGCGGTCAAGGGCCTGAAGCCGGGTGGCTTCATCGTTGTGGAGGGCTACGCCAAGCATCCACAGGCGCCTCCCAGCGCCGCCTTCGGCCCCAACGAGTTGCTGAAGCTATTCATGGACCGGAACCTCCACGTCGTACGCTACGAAGACGTGAAGGCGGAACCGGACTGGTTGAAGCTGGACGGCGTCGTGCGGATGTTTGCGCGTAAGCCGAACTAGCGCGCTGGGACCGTCTCCGCGACTCTCATGCAATGGAGGCAACTCGGTTGCTGGGGTAGTGTCCGAAAGGTTGTGAGCGGATCGCCCACCCGGAAGTTGGGCCAGATTGGTAACGCCATGTCGTGCTTCGCGTCTCCCAAGCTCCGATGGCCGTGAGCGCCGCAACCCACGAGTCTCCTCGCGTAGTTCACGGTGAAGACGCCCACGAAGTCCTGGGGATACTCGGCGATCACCCCGAGCGTGACCTGGTCCGAGGGCGCGACGGTAAGGGCGGCGGTGGCGCCCGCGGCAGAGAGGAGGAACGTACAACGGACAACCTTCATAGGGTTATCATAAGTCCGTGAACGCTACAGGTAGACCCATTTCGCGGCGTGCGCTGCTGGCCGGCGGCGCTCTCCTGCTGAGCCGCCCGGCCCGTGCCAAAGCCAAACTCAAGGTATCGGTCTTCTCCAAGCACCTGCAATTTTTGCAGGGCGAAGAACTGGCCGCCGCGGCCGCCGGACTCGGCTTCGACGGCGTGGATATCACGCTGCGCAAGGGCGGGCACGTGGAGCCGGCAAGCGTGGCTAGAGACCTTCCGCCTCTGGTGGCCACACTGCGCAAGCATGGGCTGGAAGTACCCATGGTCACCACCGATATCGCCGATGCCGACACGCCGTTCGCCGAGGACATTCTGAAGGCGTGCGCGGCGCTCGGGATCCGCAATTACCGGTTCGGCGCCTTCAAGTGGGACGCCGGCAAGCCCTACGAGGCGCAACTGGAATCCATGAAGCCGCGCCTGGCGAAACTCGCCGCCATCAACGCGCGCTACCAGACGTGCGCCATGTATCACACGCACTCGGGCGTGGGCGTGGTGGGTGCATCGATCTGGGATCTCTGGTACCTGATGCGCGATCTGGATCCGAAGGCCGTGGGCGTGAACTTCGACGTGTCGCACGCCGTGATCGAGGGCGGTCTCGGCGGATGGATCGACAGCTTCCAGATCACCGGCAACCATCTGCGCGGCATCGCGGTGAAGGATTTCGTCTGGGGGAAAGACGCCAAAGGCGCGTACCAGACGCAATGGAAGCCGATTGGTGAAGGCATGGTCAAGCTGCCGGAGTTTTTCGGCATGGTGGCGCAGACGGCGTTCGAGGGTCCGCTGCAAATCCACTTCGAGTATCCGCTGGGCGGCGCCGACCACGGCAACCGCACCCTCACCATCCCGAAGGAAGACGTGTTCGCGGCCATGAAGAAAGATGTGGCCGGAGTCCGGGGCATGCTCGCAAAGGCTGGTTTATGAAGCGGCGCGCGTTCCTGGCCATGCCGGCAATTCTCACCGCCGCCCCCTCCACCGACGCGCGCATAGACGAACTCACCATCGGTTTTCAGGACTACCTCTACCGCGCGCCGTACAAGTTCGGCGGCAAGGAAGTGGACCGCGTCACCATGCTGAACGTGCGCTGCCGGCTGAGCACCAGGGGCGGCAAATCGGCGGAGGGCGGCGCGTCCATGTCCCTGGGGAACGTGTGGAGCTTCCCTGCCCCGGGTTTGGAATACGATGTGACGCTGGGCGCGATGAAGAGCCTGGCGGAGAAGATTGCGCGTATCACGCGCGGGTTCACCGCCTACGCCCATCCGCTGGACGTGAACTACACGCTGGAACCCGAGTATCTTAAGGCGGCGGCGGAAGTCACGCACGAGATGAAGCTGCCGCTGCCGGTGCCCAAGCTGTGCGTGCTGGTGACGGCGAGTCCGGTGGACACGGCGATTCACGATGCCTTTGGAAAACTGCACGGGCGCAGCAGCTATGCAGTGTGCGGTCAGGAGTTCGTGCGTAACGATCTGTCGCATTACTTGAACCGGGAGTTTCGCGGCGAGTATCTGGACCAGTACCTCTCCAGGAAGCCCGTTCCCCGCGTGCGCATGTATCACTCGGTGGGCGCGAGCGACGCGCTGACCACAAGCGAAGTCAGGAAGGCGGTGGGCGACGGCCTGCCGGAAACACTGGAGGAATGGATTCCCTACAACGGCGTAACGGCGATCAAGATCAAGCTGAACGGCGCGGATCAGGCCTGGGACGTGGACCGCGTGGCGGCCGTTGATCGCGTGACCACCGCGGCGCAGGCCAAGC
>JAPKZC010000289.1 GCA_026394025.1 Candidatus Solibacter sp. | reverse complement strand
GGCAAATCTGCTGCGGGTGCATCAGTACCGCCTGCTGCGGGAGATCGTGCGGTTCAACCGGGAGGCTCCGAAGCTGCTCGACAACCCGGCGGCGGCAACCATGACGCTGGGGGAAGTGATCGAGCAGGGGCGCTACACCGCCCTGTTCACCGAGCGCTATCTGTACCCGATGGCTGCGGCCGTGTGGTCGATGTCCACCGAAGCCATACGCAGGTTTCCGGCACTGACGCTGGTGCGGTTCTTCGACAACCACGGAATGTTGGGGATCAACACGCACCCGGAGTGGAAGGTCATCCGCAGCGGCAGCCGGAGCTACATTGGGCCCATTACGGCTCCGTACCGGGATCGGATCTATACCGGCGCGAACATTCAGTCCGTGGCCCGAGATCAGGCCGGCGTCACGCTGCGCTTTCACGACCGCCCGGCCATGTCATTTGACCAGGTAGCCTTCGCCTGCCATGGCAACCAGATTCTGCCGCTGCTGGAATCGCCGACCGACAGAGAGCGGGACATTCTGGGCCGCTTCGCCACCAGCCGGAACGAGGTCTGCCTGCACACGGATTCGTCGCTACTGCCCCGGCGGCAGCGGGCGCGAGCGTCGTGGAACTACAACCTGGGCCCGGACCCCGACGCGGCCACAACGCTTACCTATCACATGAACCGGTTGCAGTCGCTCGCTGTTGCAGAGGACTACTGCGTCACGTTGAACGACAACGGCAGCATCGACCCCGCCAAGGTTCTCAGGCGGCTGGTGTACTATCATCCACTCTACGATAGCGCCGCGGTTCAGGCGCAGGCGCGCTGGAACGAAATCAGCGGCCTGCACCGCACCCATTTTTGCGGCGCATACTGGTTCTACGGGTTTCACGAAGACGGGCTCAATTCCGCGTTGCGAGTGGCGCGGGCGCTCGGAGTGGAGTGCTGACGGCGTGCAACCCGCTATCTATGCCGGCACGCTGAGGCACCGCAGGTTCGAGCCGGCGCGGCACGAGTTCACCTATCCGCTGTTCATGGCGTTCCTGGACGTGGACCGGATTCCCGAGCAGATTAAGGCATCGCCGTTCACCAGCTACAACCGCTTCAACTGGGCCAGCTTCGACGAGCGGGATCATTTCGGCGACCCGGCGTTGCCGCTACGGCACCGGCTGGAGAGGGACGCGGCCCGGCAGGGCATCCGGCTGCCGGACGGCCCCATCTTCCTGCTGACGAACCTGCGTTACCTGGGATACACCTTCAACCCCATCTCGCTGTTTTACTGCTACAGCCGCGAGGGGCAGATCGAGACCATCCTGGCGGAGGTCAACAGCACTTTCGGGGAGAGTCACAACTACTGGCTTTCCACTGCGAACCAGGTCTCTCCGGCAAACTCCCGCATGTACCGCTGCCCGAAGGCGATGCACGTCTCGCCGTTCATGCCGATGGAACTAGACTACCGGTTTGTTCTGCCGCCACCGGGAGAGCAACTCATCGCCCATATGAATACGATGGATGGCGAGCGCAGTACGTTCGACGCCACCTTGCGGCTGCGGCGGGAGCCATGGAGCGCCCGGTCCATCCGCCGAGCGTTACTGCGCTTTCCCTGGGTGACGGCCAAGGTCATCGCCGCCATCCACTGGGAGGCCCTGAAGCTGTACATCAAGAGAGTGCCGGTGTTCACACACCCGTCCCGGTGACCGAAGGACTTTCATGATCACACCCCTGACATCATTCCCTAAAAACACTTTCCTGCGGGGCCTCAGGCGGCTGCGCGGCGGCTCGCTCGAGTTGATCGCGGACGGCCGCACCTGGGAGTTCGGTGAACCGGCCGGTCCGCTGCGCGCCACGTTGGAGGTACACCACAACTGTTTCTTCCAACGTGCCCTGTTCGGGGGCGACCTGGCCCTGGGCGAATCCTGGATGGATGGAGACTGGTCGTCGCCCAACCTGGTTGCAGTGATCCGCCTGGCGGTGCGCAACCTGGTTCGCCTGGAAAAGAACAACCGGCTGCTGAGCGCGTTCAGCCGCGGGATTGACGCCCTGCGCCATCGCCTCCGGGGTAACTCCATCGCCGGCAGCAGGCGCAACATCCAGGCGCATTACGACCTGAGCAACAGCTTCTTCCGGCTCTTCCTCGACCGCGGCATGATGTACTCCTGCGCCTACTACGAAGCCGCGGATGACTCGCTCGAAACCGCGCAGTTCCAGAAACTGGACCGCATCTGCCGGAAGCTGCGCCTGGGGCCGGAAGACCACGTGCTCGAAATTGGCACCGGATGGGGCGGGTTTGCCGAGCACGCGGCGAGGCATTACGGATGCCGGGTGACCACCACGACGATTAGCCGCCGGCAGTACGAGCATGCGCGGGAACGATTCGTATCCATCCCCGAGGGCGGGCGCATCGAGTTGCTGCAAGAGGACTACCGCCGGCTCCGCGGCCAGTACGACAAGATTGTCAGCATTGAGATGTTCGAGGCGGTGGGGCTGCGTTACTACGACGAGTTCTTCAGCACCTGCGACCGCCTGCTGCGCCCCGACGGCAGCATGCTGATGCAAACCATAACGATCAACGAACAGGCCTTTCCGGGCTACCACCGGCGCAGTGACTGGATCCAGAAGTACATCTTTCCAGGATCGGAGCTGGCGTCGGTGAGCGAGATTCTCCGTTCTATGGCGCGTGCGACTTCGCTCGGACTCTACCACGCGGAGGATATCGGCACGCACTACGCACGCACGCTGGCAGCGTGGCGGAAACGATTTCACAACGCCAGTGACGAAGTCCGGACTCTGGGCTTCGACGATCGCTTTGTTCGCATGTGGGACTACTACCTGGCATACTGCGAGGGGGCGTTTCTGGAACGCCATATCGGCGACTTCCAACTGCTGCTAACCAAAACTCATTCACCCCGGAAGTTGTTTGGGAGACGGCACTGAACCGATTTCACACTTTGCGGCGCGAGTAGTGGATACCACGGCCCCTCGATGAGGTATTCGCGTTCTTTTCCGATGCCCGCAATCTGGAAGAGATCACGCCGCCATGGCTGGGGTTTCGAATCTTGACGCCTAGCCCAATCCGTATCGCCGCCGGCACCAAACTGCGGTATCGGCTGAGCTTACATGGCCTTCCGGTGATTACATGGCCTTCCGGTGAGGTGGACCACCGAAATCCGGAGATGCGAGCCACCTTTTCGCTTCACCGATGTGCAGTTGAGCGGTCCGTACCGGCTGTGGCATCATACCCATCGATTCGAAGCTCGCGACGGTGGAACGCGCATGACCGACGTCGTCAGATACCGTCTTCCGTTTGGCCTGCTCGGCGTTGCAGTCCATGCCCTCAAAGTTCACCGTGACGTAGAACAAAAAAATTCGACTACCGGTTCCTGCGCATCAACGCGCTGCTTGCGGGCGCGGGGCTGGAGGAGTCAAACTGACCGGCGCGAGCGCCGCACCGGCTTTGCTCTGGTTTCGGCAGGACCTGCGCCTCGCGGACAATCCGGCCCTGGCCGCGGTATTGGAACGCCGCTCGCCGGTGATTCCGGTTTTCATCTGGGCGCCCGAAGAAGAGGGGGACTGGCCGCCTGGCGCTGCCTCGCGCTGGTGGTTGCACCACTCGCTGGCCAGCCTCCGCGCCGAGTTGGAGAGGCGCGGCTCGTGGCTGATCATCTGCCGCGGACCGACGGCGGCTGCGTTGAGCGGGTTGGTGGCGGAATCGGGCGCATCGGCCGTTTTGTGGAATCGACGTTATGAGCCCGCAGCGGTCGCCCGCGACCGCGAGGTGAAGTCGAAACTGTGCGAGAGCGGCGTGATCGCCGAGAGCTTCAAAGGTACCGGCGCTTGCGTGGCCTCGGCATGGACCTGAATCACAAAATCATCAAGACCATCCCGCGACAGACTTACAACGATGTCGGCGACGCGATGGGCAAACGGAGAGACACAGAACGGGCGAAACGTCGGCCAAATCGGGACTTGAGGATGGGTGGGAGGAGTTAACGAACTGTGGGGGGAAATCGTTGCAAAGAAGGAGTTTGGCTCCCCATCGTGGACGTGTTTCGAACTTTGGTAACCTGCCCGCCGCCGGCGACGAGGGCGGTTTTCCTGCGGATTCAAGCGCTTGCGGGGCATCGCCGCCCGGTTTGACGCCGAGTGTGCATCGCGTCAGCCCAAGATCGTTCCCGTCTTCGCCGCGTACCCCATGTAGGAAACGCTGAGGTCGCCGCTTTCATGCAGTGCGAGCCTTCGCCCCAACTCCTTGAAGGATATCTTGCCCTTCGCCCGCCGCCGCAAGTCCAGCAGGTTGGCGATGGGATTGCGCCCGGGCGAGATCCGCGCAACTCTCGCTGGTCTAGGCCGTGGTGCTCGATCAGACGGCATAACTCTGGGGGCGTGATGAACCGCTCCCAGATGTGCAAGTTCGGCTCGACGAAGGACGTGGATGGCCACTCCTGCATGACTTTGATGACTACAAGCTTGCTCAGAAACGTCCGGTTGATGGTGTCGTAGAGGAACAGGCCCCCGGGCTTGAGCACCCGCGCGATCTCCCCGATAACGCCCGCGACATCATCGACATGCTCGAGGACGTCGCAGCAGGCCACATGATCGAACGATGCCTCTGCGAACGGCAAGCGCTCCCCGGAGCCGGTTTCGTACGCGATGTCCAACCCCGACGCGGCTGCGTGCTCTCGCGCGGTTTTGATGGACTCTGGTGCGGGGTCGACACCTGTCACGTGGAAACCTGCGCGTGCAAACTCCTCTGCCAGAATGCCGCCTCCACACCCGACATCCAGGACCGTTCGTGTGGCATGGCCCGAGATACGCTCCCTTTCGAGTACGCGCAGGAAGAAGCTGAACCTGGCGGGATTCACGAAGAAGCGAATCGCGCTGAACTGACCCACGTTATCGTCCCACCAGGAGTGGCCCATCGTCCGGTACAAATCGTTATTCACTTGGGGCAACTTCATCATTGTCCTCCGACATGGAACCCGTGACCGGCGAACAGGAACGTAAGAAGCGCCACGACGACGCTAGCAGAGATGGCCTCGCGGCTCACAACGGGGACAGATGCAGCCGCCGCCCTGATCTGACGCCACAACACGCGTCGATTGAGCACGATGTGCCAGATCGAGAACATCATGAACAAGAGACTGAGAATGTTGTGTGCGGACATCCAGGCGTGCTGCGCCACGCTTGGCGGCAAGAAACCGTAAACGTGGTTGGCTGCACCGGTGACGGGCAGTCGGAACCCGCTGAATGCGATCATAAGGGCCACGAACGCGCGGGTATTGAACTTCCTTGTTGTCCTGTCCGTAGACCGACTCCTTTCTCGTCTCAACGGAGACCTAGAATGAAGGTGCGTATTTTCGCGAGAACCGTCGACGCGACGACCATCTCCTCGGCGCTGATGATCGAGAACAGCGACCCCCGCTCGTGCTCGTGGCTGCGCTCGTGGATCTCCTCGAACAACCTGAGTCCCTTCGGCGACAGCCTCACAGAGCTGCGCCGGCCATCCTTCGGATCCGCGCGACGCCGGGCGAGCCCTTCACCCTCCATCTCCTTGACCTGCCGCGTGACTGCCGAGGCATCGATCCCGAGTTGGCGAGGGAGATCCATGACGTCGGCGTCCTCCCCCGCGCTGGCCAACGAGCGAATTAGGGCTAACCGCGACGTCGTCATCCCGACCTGCCGCGAGAACCCGGCTATGAGCACCTGCTGGGTCCGGAGGATTTCACGCAGGAAGTGGGGTACGCCGCCCTCGTGGTTGCAGATCCTCGATGCCGCTCGTTTTCGAAGCACTCATGGTCACTATAGCCAATTTCACTAGCCGTACGAGAGCGGAGGCTGTTTCTCCGGTTTCTCCGCTGGTCCTCCGCTGCTCCAGCGGTCGCTTTCCGGCCTCCCCCTGCCGGCAGTCTCACCAGCGCCTGGCGGTCCGACAACATCTCGACCAACACGATATGTTTACCATCCGGTTGCGGATAAGCTGAATCGAGCGATGCCGCACGTTCGGTCCATGTTGACGGCCATGCGGGACCGTGACCGTGCCACGGCTCTGGTGCACGGCGAGACGACACTTCGGCGGCTCTGAACCGGGACGCGGGTGAATTTCTTCTTTGAAACATGCCACTTGAACCACTCGAGCGGGTGGTTCCATTCCGAGCTATTCGAGACCATGACTTCGGGGATGCGAGTGCGTGTGAAATCGCGGGCGACGGTTTCGGGCGCGACCGGGGCAGGTGTTTGTGGGAGCCAGTCATCGGAAACCGCGAAGGTGAACGCTGTCAGCGCGGCTGAGACTCAGGCGGCTGGCGCAGAAATAACCTCGCGGCTGATCGCGCGCGCATCGTGGCTGTCGGTGACGGATCGCGCATTCGGGACGCGCTGGAAAAGTCAGGAAGAGTCGAGTCCTGAGGCTGTTGAGCGAGAGCTGATCGAGCTCATAGGTTTCGGCCGATCCGGCGCAGGCGGCTACATCCCGCGGGCGACGGTGTGGATGGTGATCTCCACTTTGTCGTTGACGCGGAGGAACAGGGTGCTGGGGTTTTTCATGCCCCATTTCACGTAGGGAATCTCGAAGGTGGCGGCAACAGTGTACTGACCGGCGGCGGCGTCAACCGTGACGGGAAGCAAGATCTCGTGCCCCGCGCCGTGAATGGCGAACACTCCGTGGACCTGCACCTGCGACCTGCCTTGGGGCGCGACCTTGCCATCCACGCGATCGGGACGGAAAGTGATTTCCGGGTACATGGTGCTCTCCAGAATGGCGGCGTGCATTTTCTGATCGCGGCCAGCGTTGCCGCTCTCGCCGCTGGCGGCGTCCACCACGAGTTCGCCGGATGCCTTGCCGGACTGCGGATCGAAGCGGAGCGTACCGCGCTTGAGCTGGAAGTTGCCGTGGACCGTGTGCAGCAGGCTGCCGAGGGTGAATTCAACCTTGGTCTGCGCGGGGTCGATGACCAACGAATCGCCAGCGGCCAACAGGACGGCCGACACACAGAGCGGTAGGAACAGACGCATCAGTTTCATCATAAGGTAAGCATGCGCCAGCCGAGGGACAGGCTGTTGGCGAGGAAACCCAAGGTGGATTGTTCGCCAACGTGCATGGCGAGCATACCGGCGAAGAGATTGGGCCGTGCGGCAAGGGCGCGAATGGCGCGCGAACGCAAGCCGCGGCGGCGGTCGAGCAGCAGCATCAGATCCGCCATCCATTCGGGGCGGCGGCCGATGCGCCGGTGCGCGGTCTGGTAGAGCGCGAGATCGCCGGCTTCGAGCGCGGCGGCGAGCGCCATGGATTGCTGGAAGAGGAGGCAGAGCCCTTCCCCGGTGATGGCGTCGACGGAGCCGGAAGCGTCGCCCACCAGCGCCACGTTACCGCGGCACACGGCTTTCAGGCGGCGCGATGCGGTGACTCCGCCGCGCTCGAGGTTGGCCGGACCAGCGGCAGCCAGACGGCGCTGCACTTCGGGGAAGTCAGGCAGCGCATCTTCCAGGCGCAGGCGCTGATCGTGCGAGATCAGGGCGACACAGACTTCGGCGGCGGCGATAGGCGTGACGTAGAGCTGACAGCGGTCGCCCCAGTGGATCTCCATGTACTGGCCCCACGGAG
>JAPKZC010000694.1 GCA_026394025.1 Candidatus Solibacter sp. | reverse complement strand
CCGCCCAGGCCGGTTTCCCAAACCACCAGGTCACACTTCTGCGCGGCGAAGTAGCGCAGGGCCATCACCGTGACGACCTCGAAGAAGGTCGGATGCTCAGCGACAGGGGGGGGGAGAGCCGTTGATTCCGGCGGGTGACCTCCGGTTGCCGGAGTGCCACCGAGCGTTGCTGCGTCCATACGCCCCCAGCCCTGTTCCAGCAGAGACTGCATCTCGGTGACAAGGCGCGCCACATCGCTTTCGGAAATGAGCTTGCGGTTAACCTGAATGCGCTCGCCGAAGGCAACCAGGTGCGGCGAAGTGAACAAGCCGACGCGCAACCCCGCCGCGCGATAAATGCTCTCCAGCATGGCGCAGGTGGAGCCCTTGCCATTTGTGCCGGCGACGTGGATAAACCGGAGTTGGTTCTGCGGATTGCCGGCCAGGGCGGCCAGTTTGAAGGTATTGTCCAACCCAAACTTCGCGCCGAACCAGCGGAGGTTATACAGGAAGCGGATGGCGTCGGAGTAGGTCATTCCTTGCACAACGTGAGTGAGCGGGTGCCGTCCCGAAGAGCCTACCTGGGCTGCCTGGGAACGTCCGATGTCGAGATGCGGCCCCAGATCATTCTACAAGAACCTGAACTCGACTTTACACTTGGCATCCGCATCCAGAGCAGCGCGGTTTGGCTTGGGCGGGAACATGGACAGCAATTCCTCGTTCCACCGCACAGCTTGCTCAAACGTCATGCGCACTTCGTGCGGGGCCATTCCACTCCAATCCGAGAATTCCAATCCTGGAGCATCGTGCAACTGCCCGTCAATCAGAGGCACAGGAGTGTCAGAGTTTATCATAAAGTTCCTGGTTGCCATGCCTGAGAATAGTCGCCCGGAGTTCCGGTTCATTCAAGAGCATGCTCACGACCGAGGCTAAAGCGGCTTCTGGTGCGTCCGCGCGTGCGCCGCGGCGATGAAGCCCCTGAACAGCGGATGCGGTTGGTGCGGCTTGCTGCGGAACTCGGGATGAAACTGGCTGCCGATAAAGAACGGGTGCTTGGGCAGCTCGATGATCTCGACCAGTTTGCCGTCGGGCGTCTGCCCGCTGAAGACAAAGTCCGCCTTCAGGAACCGCTCGCGGTAGGCGTTGTTGAATTCGAAGCGGTGGCGGTGGCGCTCGTTGACCACGAAAGCCCCATAAAGCTGTGCCGTTTTTCACCTTCGTCTGGGCGTCGAGCATGGCGATGACTGGGTGCGGGGTGTTCGGATCAAACTCCGTCGAGTGGGCCTTGGCCAGGTTCAGCACATTGCGCGCAAATTCGATCGTGGCGATCTGCATGCCCAGGCACAAGCCGAGGTAGGGCATCTGGTTCTCGCGGGCGTAGCGAGCGGCCTGGATCTTCCCCTCGATGCCTCGTTCGCCGAAGCCGCCGGGCACCAGGATGCCGCCCAGGCCCTGAAGGTGCTTCTCCGCGCCGTCCCGCTCAATGTCCTCCGCTTCGACCCGCTGAATCTCCACTCCGCAATCGTTGGCGATGCCGCCGTGGCTGATGGCCTCATAGACGGACTTATACGCATCCTGTAACCCGATGTATTTGCCCACGACACCGATGCGCACGCGGTGCTGCGGGGCGATCAGCTTGCGGATGATTTCCTGCCAGTGCCCCATCTTGGCTGGCGGCACATCCAGGCGCAGTAGATTGCAGACCAAATCATCCATCCGCTCCCGCTGGAGCATCAGCGGCACCTCGTAAATCGTGTGGTCCACGTCTTGCTCCTCCACCACGGCCTCGAACGGCACGTTGCAGAAGAGAGAAATCTTCTCACGCACTTCCTTGGAGAGCGGTCTTTCGCAGCGGCAGACGATGATGTGCGGCGCAATGCCGATCTCGCGCAGCTTGGCGACGGATTGCTGCGTCGGCTTCGTCTTGAGTTCACCCGCAGCTTTGATGAACGGGACGAGAGTGACGTGGACGAAGATGGCGTTGTTGTATCCGACCTCCAGGGCGAATTCGCGGATGGCCTCAAGGAATGGCAAGC
>JAPKZC010000305.1 GCA_026394025.1 Candidatus Solibacter sp. | reverse complement strand
TATCCATGAGGGTAGGTGTCTGGTGTCAGCACGCATCCAAATTCCTCCCACTCCTGTTGCTGTTTCTTTTCAACCCACTCCGCGTTCTTCCTTACCGGCTTGAACGGCGCGAAGGAAGGGGTAAATGTGATCTCGCCTGCTGCCGCAACGCCAGCCGGAGCTGTTAGCGGAATTGTCCTATCACCCGCCTCCTGGACCGTACTCGGTCCAAACCTGTCTCGCGGCACTGACCTGCGCCATTTCACGGCCGTGAGCAGCCGCCTGAGCTTCGCAAGAGTGTTCATGCGCTAGAATCAAGGTTAACTCGAACTGCGTACGGTGTCGCCACCCATTTGGACCGTCCCCATGTCGCGGACTGGCAAGCCCTGGCACAGTAGCTCTGCAAGCGCAAGGGGCGTTAGACGGCCAAGTGGCGAGGGGGCTCGCCGACAACGCCATATCGTCCCCCGATGGGCAAACCGCCCCGATTACCTCCGAGTAGGCGGGCGATAATGGTTCGTACGCTATGCCCAGGGCTTGGCTCATCAATCCATTCAGAGATTACGCCGACCGCGTGGTCGGAAGCTTTCGTTTCGGGCAGGACCAGAAGACGAGGGACTTCATTGAATCGGTTTTGGCTACAGCAGAAAGGAGTAAGCGGCAGATTGAGCCTGGAAAAAAGTCCTGGCGAGCTCAACTCGGGCACGAAGACATCGTAAGCGTCGTTGACGAGAACGGCGACTGGGCTTATGATTCGATCCGACCGTACACTGCGGAGAGGATGACAGCTTCGTCGAGGTTCGTGAAGAATGGGAGAGTCAATCCAGTGGGAATTGCATACTGGTACTGTGCGACGGACCCAGAAACCGCAGTCGCGGAAATGCGGCCGTGGCAAGGGGCTGTACTCACCGTTGCGGAGCTTAAGGCAACCCGTAACCTGCGGTTCGTTGATTGCGGAGACACGCACCCGATAGCGGCGGACTCCGACTTGGAACGGTATGTATGGGACTCGATCAGTGAAGCATTCTCCCGATCGGTCGCACCGGGAACCTTCGATGTTGACTACGTGCCCACCCAGATGCTTGCGGAGGCTTTCAGGATGAAGGGTTTTGATGGCATTCAGTACAAGAGCCACCTGGGCGAAGGTATTAATGTCGTAGTATTCGACCTGTCCGCTTTCGCGCTAGGGAAACGTCAACTATGGACAGCAAAGCGTGTGAGTTACGAGCTTGAGTGTCACGGTGACGAAATGCAGGAATGTTAACTCTCGAGAGCGGGAACGCCTGAGTTGAATCCCGATTGCCGTGGCGCGGTTGCGGTCCACATGAGCGTATAGTCGCCGATCCACCGAAGTGCCTGCGACCTACCATCATCCAAACAGCGATCCGGTGGATTGGTCCTGATCTGTCCCGCTCACGTCACGTCGCCGTACAACGCCCGTTGCCCTGATTCGCTACCTGATTCTCACTACCTCGCCGCGCCCAATGGAATGTAGCGCGGAAACCGCGGCGGGTACAAGTAACTCCAAATCGCGAAGTCGGTTCGTCGGCCCACAGAGAATTAACACCGAAATGCTCCGTCCGGCGAAGTTCTGTTGGTCAGGAATGTTCTGGTCGACTGTGATCAGGATGTCGAAACCTACAGCTTCCGCTGCTTCCAGGAGCCGTCCATTCTTCAGTCCCGCCAGATTGGCGAAGCGAGCAGTTTGGCACTCGTGATCGGGAAATGAAAGGCGCAGCCGCTCGTCCACGCACTCGTCAATCAGCAACCGCATCAGGTGCGCGCCAGCAGGAGTTGTTTGGCTTCCTCAAGGGCTTCAACAGCTAAGGCGCGGGAAACGGTCGGGAATCCTTCCAGAAAATCCTCCAGCGCATCGCCCCCCTCCAGATAGTCGAACAGGGTCTGGAGTGGCACGCGTGTACCTCGGAACACGGGAGTGCCGTGCATCGTTTCTGGATCCCTGGTTATTGCTGCCTGCGCCACGGCTCTATTATCGCGCAATCTAGTTGGGGGGCGCCATGCGTAACTTGCGTCTCGCCAAAGTCCATTTCGAATGTGTGTGGCGGTCAACCGACAGCGCTCCCTTGACGCCGAGGGTCTGGAATGCCCGAAATCGGATGGAACCACCCGGAATCGCTCCACCCCCACTTCACTCCACGCCGGCGACGCCTTCCACGTACTGCCTTGACATCCTAATTAATTAGTACTATAACTCCGTTATGCTCCGCCGAGTGTCTTTCCTCACGGTCTCTCTGGCTGCCTGTCTGGTGGCGCAGGATGAGATTGCGCCTACCATTCCGCAACTCACCAGGGATGGCGATGCGTTCTACCTGAAGGGCGATTACGAGGCTGCCCGTCTTGCCTTCACGCGCGCCTGGGAAATGCTCCAGGAGACGCCCAGGGAAGACCCGCTGCGCTACGGCGTTCTCAAGCGCCTGACCAGCGTACGCGCGGCCGCCGGGGAATTTGCCGATGCCGATAACTGGCTGCAACAGGCCATCACCTGGCGCGAGAACACACTGGGCTGGAAGGACCCCAAGATCGCCGACGACCTGTTGATCTCCGTCGGCCTGTGCCGCGGCCTGAAGGATTTCGACCGCGCGCTGGTGATTTTGCGGCGCGTGCAGAGCCTGCACGCGGAGGCGTACACCCCGAACAGCACGGCGGTGGCGGACGATCTCAGCCGCATCGGGAGCGTCTACGCCGAGCAGAAGAAAATCGACAGCGCCATCGCCGCAATCGGCGCGGCGCTCGTAATCCGCACCAAACTCGGCGGTCCGCTCGACCTCTCGCTGATTCCCGACCTCGACCGCCTCGGCGAGTACCACACTATGATGCGCGCCTACGATCTGGCGGAGGGCGCTTTCCGGCACGCCCTGGTGATCCGCGAGACGCTGTATGGCAAGACGCACGCCGACCTGATTTCCACCGTCGACGGCTTGGCCTACGCGCTCTTCGGACAGAAGAAGTATGACGAAGCGGACCCTTTCTACCAGCGTCTCATCGGGCTATGGGAGTCCTCCGTCGGCAAGGACCACGCCATGGTGGCGGTGGCGTTGGACAAGCTTGCGGTGTTCTCCGCGGCGCAGAAGAAGTATCCGGAAACCCGCGAAGCGCTGGAGCGCTCCACGACGATTCGCGCGCGCTTTCTGGCGCTCGGGATTTCGCAGCAGGCTACCCAGGCGTTCATCGAACAGCAGACCGAGCAGGTAAAAGCTTTCTATAGGCGTGGTCTGGCCGTGCTCGACCCGCCGAACCCGATCAACCAGGATCTGCGCGAGCAGTTCGAAGGCATGCTCAAGGCGTTGGACGCTCCACCGCCCAAATCCGCCGCGCCGCCAAAAAAGGCAGCCACTCCGCCGAAGAAGATGGATAAGCTCCCATAGGTTCCGCGAAGCTACGGTGCGGTCAGTGACGGGCTGTGCAGTTTTGCCATGTCGGCTTCCCACTCCTGGCGCAGTTCGGCGCGGCGCTTGAGGACGTAGGCTTTGGCTTCTTCAAAGCTCTTGAATATGTGGTGGCCTTTGATCACGTTGCACGCGCGGCACGCGGCAACCAGGTTGTCCGGCTTCTTCCCGCCCTTGCGGGCCCTGGGAAGAATGAAGTCCACCGTCATGACCAGGGAGTTTTCGAAATTGGCCCCCGCGTCCAGCCCGCAATACTGGCAGCGGTAGAGGTCGCGTTCCAGAATCCGGTGGCCTTCTTTCGAGGTTAGAGGCTTGGCCAGGGGCATCAGCCCCAGGCGGCCCAGCACTGCTCTCATATGGGCACCCCCAAATGGAATTCAGTTACGGGCTAATTATGCTCCCGGCCCACGCAAAATGGAAGGGGTATCGGGTTAGCGGGCGCCGATATCGATGCCGAGCTTCTTGAGCTCTTCGGCGTAGTAGCGGCGCAGCAGAATGTCCCACTCTTCGCTGCCCTCGGGAATCTCCCGTTTCTGGGTGCGGATCTTGTTGCGCGCGGCGCGGTCCACCTTCTCCTCGGTCATCAGGACTTCCGTCATCTGGCGCACAATCTCCAGGCGCACGGCGTTGCTGTCCTTATTCCGCAGCCGCAGGTCGCGGCTCTTGCGAAGCATCTCGATGATCTTGTGGGAGATGTCGCTGACCTTGTCGCGCGACAGCTTCATCTGGTCGCCGGTATCGCGGCCCGATGCCTTGACCACTTTGCGCTGCGAGATCAGCGTGTTCTTGATGCGGCGGAACATCTCCTGGTAGCTGACACCCTCGCGGCGCATGTACTCGCTGTACTGGCTGAGGATTTCGCGGACTTCTTCGTTGAGACGGTCTTCGACCATCAATTCGTCGGTGATGAGATTCGTGGTTAGTTCGCAGACGGCCTGGAGATTAGTGATATCGAC
>JAPKZC010000486.1 GCA_026394025.1 Candidatus Solibacter sp. | reverse complement strand
CGGCGATCAGCGGGATTCCCATCTTGCCGAAGAATCCCGGGCCCACTTCGTTGAAGCGCGAGTTATTATCGCCCCGGCTTTCCTTGGCGCCGGCGATTTTGATGTCGTTACCCCAATTGTTACCGGCGATCAGCGGCACCAGGGCCGCCGCCACACCCTTGGCCCCTGGAATGGCCGCCATCTCCGCCCCCACCCGCTCGAACAACGCGTGCGTCTGCGCCCGCTTGCATCCGTTGAGCGCCGGCGAAACCGAGAACCCGATCACGTTCTCCGTCTTCATCCCCAGGTCCACGTGCATCAGGTTCACCATGCTCTTCAGGAACAGACCCGTCGGAATCAGCAATACCGCCGACACCATCACCTGCGCGCACACCAGCACCTTGCGCACGCTGGCCCGATTCGTTCTTCAGCGTGGCTGCCGAAGAACTGCGCGCCGCCTCCCACGCCGGGTACAGTCCGAACAGCACGCCCGTCACCAGCGAAAGCCCCAGCCCGAACAGCAACACCGGCCACTCCAGTTGCGCCTCCAGAAAATGGATCGGCGCCTCTCCTGCCAGGCTGTTGATCAGTAGTTTCAGGGTGACCACCGCGAAGGCGAGTCCCGCGATTCCACCCGCGGCGGCCAGCAGCACGGCCTCGGTCAACATCTGCCCAATCAATTCGCCGCGTCCCGCGCCCATGGCGGCGCGAATCGCCATCTCCCGCCGCCGCTGCGCCGAGCGCGCCAGCAGCAGGTTCGCGGCGTTCGCCATGGCGATCAACAGCACCAGCACCGTGGCGCACATCAGCGTGATCAGCGGTGTCCGGCTCGTTTCGCGCACTTCGCTCTGCCCGTGGCTGCCGTCCTTGAAAGTCAGCCGGGAGTGCAGGAAGCGGTCGAGCTGCTTCTGGTAGTAGAATCGCGGCAGCCGCGACTGCTGTTCCAGCAGGCCCCCGTAGACGCTGTTCAGCGCGGCTTGCGCCTGTGCTCGCGAGAAACCGCGCTGCGGGCGCCCGATCAGGTACAGCCAGTAGTCGCTCCAGCGGTCCGTGCCGTCCCAATTGGGGGTCAATAACGGTTTGAAGACCAGCGGCACGTAGACATCGGGTTCGCTCCCCAACGTAGTCCCGGTGAAACCTTTGGGCGTGACGCCCACCACCGTGAACATCTGCCCGTTAACGCGCAGCGGCTGATTGAGCACAGAACTCTCGCCGCCCAGGCGGTCGGCCCAATAGCCGTAACTGAGCACCGCCACCGCGTTGCCTGCTCCCGCATCGTCCTCGCGCGAGAGCATTCTTCCCATCAGGGGGCGCACGCCGAGCGTTGGGAAATATCCGCCCGACACAACCAGCATCCCACCGGAAATGGTCTGTTTACCGAAAGAGAGGTTGGCTTCCAGGATGCGGAACGCGGCAATCCCGCTCATCCCCTGCGGGCGCTTCTCCAGTTCGCGGAACATCGGGTAACTGAAGATGGAATCCATGCCTCCGGAACTGTTCGTGGAATTGCGACCGCCCTTGAAGTCGCCAGGGGAAGTTATCGTCACCAGTTCTTCCGGCCGTTCCACAGGCAGCGAATTCAGCAAAATCTGATGGAATAGGGAAAAGATCGCCGTATTGGCGCCGATGCCGAGCCCCACCGACAGGATGACGACCAGGCTGAGCAGCGGAGCCTTTGCCAGGCTGCGCCAGGCGAAACGAAGTCGTGCCATATCTCCTATATACGCCACACCCCGCGGAAGGTGACCTACTTTTTTATGAAAAGCGACACCGCCATCCCAAACCCGATGGCGATCACGATGCGCCGCACCGCGGTGCGGCCGATTTTGCGCGCCGTGCCCGCCCCGCCCACTCCCCCCAGGATGGCTCCTGCCGCCATGATGACTACGTCCGGCCAATAAACCATGTTCGCCCAGATGAAGTAGGCCGCCGCCACTCCGTTGATGCTTCCCCCGAATACCACCTTGAGGCTATTCATCTCATGGATGTCGTTCAGCCCCAGGATGCTCAACGCGGCCAGCATGAGGATTCCGATGCCCGCACCGAAATAGCCGCCGTAAATCCCCACCGCGAGTTGAAACAGCAGCGCCCAAACCATCCACTTGGCGGATTGATGCGAAGCGGCATCCGCCGTCTTCAGCATGCGCTGCACTGGCTCCTGCGCCATGAACAGCAGAGTCGCGAACAGAATCAGGTACGGCACCAACTTGTCGAAGAAGGCCGGCGGCGTCCAGCGCAACAGCAGTGCGCCCGTGATCCCGCCCACCAGGCTGGGCAGAATCAGGATGCGGAATCGCGGCTCGGCGTCGCGCAACTCCCGCCGGTAGCCCCAGGCACTGCCCAGCGTTCCCGGCCAGATGGCCACCGTGCTGGTGGCGTTCGCCGTCACCGAACCCAAACCCAGCCAAATCAGTGCCGGAAAAGAGACCAGCGTCCCGCCGCCCGCTACCGAGTTGATGGCGCCGGCCAAAAATGCCGAGCCGAAGGCTACCGCCGCATGTGTGAGATCCAAGTATGCAATTCTAACCTGTGATGCCGCCCCGCCGCCGGACGGACCTTCGCCCGCCCACCGTTCGCCCCCGAAAAGGCGCTGTACACCTTCAGAAATTGACCGTTTAACCTCTCATTGTACGAAACGCCGTGGTATTTACCTTACAATGTCCGATCATGGCACAATTCCAGGTAATACAACCCGAAACTACCTATACCGGGTCTCCCATTCAAGCCCTCAAGAAAGGCCTGCCCAAGCAGACCCAGTCGCTTTGTCCGGATTGCTCGGAACTGATTGATGCCAGAATATTTGAAGACGGCGGCAAAGTCGTCATGGAGAAGCACTGCAAGAACCACGGCGACTTCCGGGACATCGTGTATTCGGACGTCAAGCTCTACCTGAAAATGGAGGAGTGGAGCTTCGGCGACAACCGCGGCCTCGAAAACCCCATCGTCACCAACGCCACCCGCTGCCCGGACGATTGCGGCCTGTGTAACCTCCACACCAGCCATACCGGTCTCGCCAACGTAGACCTGACCAACCGCTGTAACCTCACCTGCCCGGTCTGCTTCGCCAATGCCAACGCCGCCGGCTACCTTTACGAACCGGATTTCGAGACGGTCCGCAAAATGCTCCAGGCGCTGCGCGACCAGCGCCCCGTCGCCGGCCGCATCGTGCAGTTTTCCGGTGGCGAGCCCACCATTTACCCGCGCTTCCTGGATGCCCTCCGCCTCGCCAAGGAACTGGGCTTCTCGCACACCCAGGTGGCCACCAACGGCCTCAAATTCACCGAGCTGGAATTTGCCGAGCAGTGTAAGGAAGCCGGCCTGCACACCCTCTATCTCCAGTTCGACGGCGTCTGCGACGATGTCTACCGCCGCACCCGCGGCGAGTCCCTGTGGGAGAAGAAACTCCAGTGCATCGAGAACGTCCGGAAGGCCGGGCTCAAGATCGTCTTCGTCCCCACCATTGTCAAAGGCCTGAACGATCACGAGATCGGCGACATCGTCCGCCTCGCCCTGGAGTACATCGATTGCACCAGCGGCATCAGCTTCCAGCCCGTCGCCTTCACCGGTCGCATCGCCAGGCATGAACTCGAAGCCAAGCGGTTCACGCTCTCCGATTTCGCCCACGCCATTCAGCAGCAGACCGGAATCGCAGATCCGTACGAGGACTGGTTTCCGCTCTCCTGCGTGACGCCCTTCTCCAAGCTGCTCAGCGCCCTGCGCGGCGAAGAAACTACCACCCTGAGCTGCCATCCGCATTGCTCGCTGGGGACTTATCTGTTCGTCGATCAGAACCGCAAGGCCGTCCCGGTGACGCAGTTCGTGGAGATTGGTCCCATGCTCCGCGAGATGGATGAACTTTCCCGCAAGGCCGGCAAGCGCCGCTTCCAGTTCTTCACCAAGTTCGAAGCCTGGAACAGCTTGCGCAAGTTCTTCCACGAGGAAAAGGCGCCGCAAGGCCTGACCTTCAACAAGTTCCTGCAAACCCTCCAGGGCATGACAGACAAGAGCTACGGCCGCGGGGAAAGCGAGGAGAAGGGCTTCACCTACAAGACCTTGATGCTGGCCGGAATGCACTTCATGGATTCCTATAATTACGACGTGGAACGGGTCAAGCGCTGCGTCATACACTATGCCGCCCCCAACGGCAAGATCTACCCCTTCTGCGCCTACAACTCCGGCCCCGTCTACCGCGAGCGCATCGAGCGCGAATTCTCCATCCCCTTCGAACAGCAGCCTGCCCTGAAGTTGCTCCAGTTGCAGGGCAAGCAGGGCGCGGGGATTTCGGAACCCGAGTTGGTCGGCTGAGCAGCGCTCCTTCCGATTACCGCTTCACCGGCTCCAGGCGCCGGTAGTTTCCGTGCAGCGTCACGTTCGGGTCGAAGTTTGCCGAATCGCTCAGGATGTATTCGCCATTGTCTCCCGCCCATGCGTGGCCGTACTGGCTGCTCAGTTCCACGGTCTCGCCGTTCGTCGGATTGCGGTAAGTCTCCACGCCACGAATGTACTGGCTGAACCCCTGCGCCACCCGGTCGTCCGATTGCTTCTTGTTCTCGTAAGTCCGGCGGATGATGTCGGCGGTGTCTCTGCCGCTTTGCGTCGCGATCCGGGACCGGTCGGCCGCGCCCTTGCTGTCGGATGCCTGCATGTTGGCGATTACCTGCATCACGCGGCCGTGCCACTCGGGGTCCTGCCTTACGGTGGAAAGCATCATGAGGAACAACTTCTCCCGGCCATCCAACTGGCCGGCGGGGGCGCGGAATCCGTAGACGCCTTCGGCCCCGCAGGTATAGAACACGGTCCGTCCCATCTGGCCGGTCCGCATGTCGTAAGTGGGCCCCGGCATGCCGCTCGCATAGGTCACGGCGGTCACCCATTCCTCCATCGCCTGCCCGTTGACGTCGTATGCCAGGCGCGCCCTGCCGACGTCGCCGCGGATGCGCACCTGAATTCCCTTCTGGGCCGCCGCCGCCTGCGCCTGCTGCGCCCGTTGCTGCACCTCGCGCGCAATCTCGGGCATTGGTTCGATGGCCGCCACGCGCGCCTGCCGCCGCACGGCGGGCAGCACCGATTGTTTCAGAAACTCGCCCGCGGCCAGCGGCGGCATCGTATCGCAACCCCGGCGGCCGAACTGCGCCATCTGCCGGTTGCTGGCCTGCATCAGTTGCACCGTACCCGCATCGTCGGCCCACTGCCACGTGTTCCCCGGAAACAGCTCCAACGCCAGTTTCCCGTCCGGACTGGCCGCGCCGAAGGTCACCTTCACCAGATTGGCGTGGCAGCCGGGCACCTTGGCATACTCCACCGTGCCCTGAAACTGCCAGTCGGCGGGAATCAGCAGGCTCAACGCCGGCAGGGGCCGCTCGAAGCCGTGCTGATCCACGATGGTGGCCTTCTTCATGCGGTAGTAGCCGGCATTCCCCTGGTTGGTCGCAGGGACCGCCGGACGCTGCGCCTGCAAGGTGCCCGCCAGGCAGAAGACTACCGAAAGACGTACCAGGATCCGCATATGTTGTCCGCTCCCACTTCTTCACATATCGGCCGAACCCGGCGGGTCTGCATGGTGGCTTACTCAGGAACCCAAGGTCATTATGAACCCGTGCCAGCGACCTCGTCCAGCCCCGCGTTATCATTGAAGATCACCGTGCCCGGCGTCTACATCTCATACCCTTTTTGCGCGCAGAAATGCACCTACTGCAATTTCTCGAGCGGCGTTTTCCCGCGCGACCTCGAGGTGCGCTACCGGGAAGCGTTGGCGCGCGAGGTCCGCGCCCACGCCTGGCGCTGGACTCCCGAGACGATGTACCTCGGTGGCGGCACCCCGAGCAATCTCGCTCCCGACGCATTGCACTCGTTGCTCGAACTCGTCCCCGGACGCCCCTGGGCGGAAGCCACCATCGAAGCCGCCCCCGGCAACATTACGTCCGATACCGCCCGCGCCTGGGCCCGCGCCGGTGTCAACCGCGTCTCTCTCGGCGTGCAGTCGTTCGTCGAAAAGGAACTCCGCCGCACCGGCCGCACCCACACCGCGCAGGTCGTGGCCGCCGAGATTGCGGTACTGCACGCCACGGGCATACACAACATCAATATCGATCTCATCGCCGGACTCTCCGGCCAGACCGAAGCCTCCTGGCGCGAATCGCTCGACTGGGTGGATCGTTTGGCGCCGGAACACGTCTCCGTCTACATGCTCGAAGTGGATGAGGATAGCCGCCTCGGCAAGGAAATGCTGCTTGGCGGCGTCCGCTACGGCGCCTTCGATACACCCTCCGGCGACGCCACCGCCGATCTTTACGAACTTGCCGTGGAGCGCCTCGCCGCCCTGGGAATCG
>JAPKZC010000266.1 GCA_026394025.1 Candidatus Solibacter sp. | reverse complement strand
CATCCCTCGTAGTCGTCGCCGCGGTGTGCGCCGCCGCCGCCACCATGGCCATGGCCAATTCGGCGCCTCCCTCCACCCACTTCCACGCGGCAATCGGGTTTGTCGCCGCGCACATGGTCCTGCTCGCGCTCCTCTTCGCCTTCTTCCTGTTCGCCCGCTTTCGCTTTGCCGACATTTTTGTGCGCTACGGCGTCCGTATCTTCTTGGCCGGACTTTGGGCCACCCTCCTCGCATTCTTCTCGCAATCGGCCTTTCTCCTGCACCTCGCCCGTCAAGCCTCAGCCCCAGCCGCCGTGCACGTTTTTGGCGTCATTCTCCTCGCCGGGGCGCTCCTGCTCTCCTTCACTTTCGTGGACGAGCGCATCGGCCGCCTCGTCAACCGGTGGCTCTTCCGGCCGCCGGACTACCGCGCCGCCTCCCGCCAGTTGGGTATCACCCTCGGCCAACTGCAACTCGAATCCGAGTTCGCCCCCGCCGTCGAAGATGCCGCACGCGGCGCCCTCCAGTTGCGCGGCGCCCGCCTGATCGCCGCCGGCAGCCTGCCTCCATCTCCATGCTCCGCCGCCATTCTGGAAGGAGAACTGGTGGAACTCGGTCACGCCGATCCCTTGCGCGGACGTCTCCCGTTGGCCAACGCCGAGGTGCTGATCCCCGTCACCTCCGCGGGTCGCATCACCCACGTTCTCCTGATCTCGCCCGGCCCGGTTCGCCCCGGACTGGTCACCCACGACCTCAACTTCTTGCGCGCCGTCGCCGCCCAATTCGGCAATCGTCTCGACGCCTTGCATCGCGAACGGGAAGCCATCGAGCGCCAAAGCCGCGAGGCGCTGCTCTTGCAGCAAGTGGCGGAAGCCGAGCTACGCGCCCTGCGGGCCCAGATCAATCCTCACTTTCTGTTCAATTCGCTCAACACCGTCGCCGATCTGATCGTCCGCGATCCGCCGCGCGCCGAAGCCATGACGCTGCGCCTGGCCAGCGTGTTCCGCCACGTGCTGGCCCACTCCAGCCGCTCCATGACTACCGTCCGTGAGGAGGTGGAGTTCCTGCGGACCTATCTGTACATCGAGGAAGCGCGCTTCGGGGACCGCCTGCGCGTGGCCATCGATGTGTCTCCGGAAGCCGCCGGCCAAGCGATTCCTTCGCTGATTCTACAGCCACTCGTGGAGAATGCCATGAAGCACGGTCTGGGACCGAAACCCGGACCTGGCAATATCTGGATCACGGCACATATCGATGGGGATCAGGTGTGCGTGAGAATTGAAGACGACGGCATGGGGCCACAAGCCGCCCCTGCCGCGGCGCCGAACCAGTGTCATGGCCTGACCAACGTGGCTGGCCGCTTGCGCACGCTCTATCGGGATCGGGCTTCCGTACAGCTCGGCGCGCGCGCAGGGGGAGGCGCTTGTGTAACCGTGCGGATTCCGCTGGGGGAGGTCCCGGTATGAAGAGCATCGTCATTGACGACGAGGAGCCGGCGCGCGCGCGCCTGGGCCGCCTGCTGACCGCCCAT
>JAPKZC010000494.1 GCA_026394025.1 Candidatus Solibacter sp. | reverse complement strand
GTGGAGGTCTACGACAACCTCTACCGCATGTTCAACCCGGTAAAGTTCGACCCGGACCAGTGGGTGCAACTAGCCAAAGACTCGGGCATGAAGTACCTGGTCTTTACCACCAGGCATCACGACGGTTTCTCCGAATTCGACTCCAAGCTCACTGACTACAAAATCACCAGCGAGAAGTCGCCGTACCGCAAGGATATTGTGAAACTGCTTGCCGATGCCTGCCACCGCGGCGGGCTCGACTGGGGCGTCTATTATTCGCAGCCCGACTGGCATCATCCCGACTATCGCAACGGCGACGCGCACGCCAGATTCATCGAATTCGTGCACGGCCAGGTGCGCGAGTTGTTGACCAACTACGGTCCAACGAAGGAGTGGTTCTTCGACGGACTGGGCGGCAAGGCTGTGGATTGGGATGCGCCGCGGCTACTGCGCATGATGCGCCGGATCGAGCCCGATCTGATCATCAACAACCGCGCCGGGCTGCCCGCCGACCTCGATACCCCCGAACAGCGCATCGGCGTGTTTCAGAATAACCGTCCCTGGGAGACCTGCGCTACTGTCGGCACGCAGTGGGCGTACAAGCCGGACGACAAGCTACGCTCCATCGAGGAGTGCCTGCGCGGCCTCGTGTGCTGCGCCATCGGCGACGGCAACTTCCTCTTCAACGTCGGCCCACGGCCGGACGGACTGATTGAAGAGTCGCATGCCGCCCGCCTGCGCGAGATGGGCGCGTTCCTGAAGCGGTACGGCGAGAGCATTTACGCCACCCGCGGCGGTCCGTTCGTTGCGCCTGACGAAAAGAAACGTCCGGCCAACGCGCAGGGCTTCGCTCTTTCGGAGGGCAACTGGTGGGGCGGCAGCACCCACAAGGGCAACACCATCTACCTGCACATTCTGCGCTGGCCTTCGGACACCATCAGCCTGCCCGCGATACCGCGCAAGATCGTGCGCCACAGCCTGCTCGCTGGCGGCAATGCCACCGTTGCGCAGAGCGAACGCGGCATCCAGGTGAGCGGTCCGGGCGCGCGCCGGCACGCGGTAGACACCATCGTCAAACTGGAATTGGACGGACCGGCGAACACGCTTCCCGTCCTGCGCGAGGGCTGATATCTCATGACTTCGAAAGAACGGGTCCTCCGCAACTACCGCTTTCAGCCGGTGGACCGCTTTACTATCGACTTCTGCGCGGAGTCGAAGGTGTACGCCCTCTTACGGCAACACTACGGAGTGCCGGACGACCTGGCCTTGATGGAACGTCTGCACGTCGATTTTCGCTATCCCAAGCCGAACTGGATCGGCTTTCCGCTGGTGGACGGCCAGGGTCGTCCGACGGACTACTTCGGCATCCCACGCTCGGGCGCCGGCGATTTCGGGTACCCCCTGGTTCACCCCCTGGCCGAGGTGCAGTCGGTAGCCGAGGTGGAGGCGTACCCAAAGTGGCCCGCCGCCGACATGTGGGACTACGATCAATACGTCGAAGACTGCAAGGGCTTCGGGGAATACGCCGTATACGGCGGCGCGTGGGCGTGGTTCTTTGAAGCCGCCTGCGAACTGATGGGCATGGACCGGTTCTTCCTGCTCATCGCCGACAAACCGGAGGTGGCGCACGCCATCCTCGAACGCGCCACCCGCTTCATGGAGCGGACGTCGGAGATCATGTTCGAAAAGGCCGGCCGCTACATCGACATCTGCTTCACCGGCGACGACTACGGATTCCAGAGCGGGCCGATGATGAGCATGAAGATGTTTCGCGAGTTCGTGCAGCCTTATTTGCAGCGCATCTACAACGTCGGCCGGCGCAATGGCAAGCTGATGATGCACCACTCCTGCGGTAGCGTGGCGCGGTGGATTCCCACCTTCATCGAGATGGGGCTGAATATCCTGGAGCCCATCCAGGTGGGGGCGGCTTGTATGCACCCGCGCGAACTCGCCGCCCTGTACGGTGGAAAGCTGTGTTTTCACGGCTCCATCGACACGCAGAGCACGCTGCCGTTCGGCACCCCAGAGGATGTCCGCCACGAGGTCCGTGAACGCGTGGAGACGTTTAAGCCCTACGGCGGCTTCACCATCGGACCGTCGCAGCATCTGATGACCGATATTCCGGTGGCCAACATCGTTGCCATGTACGATGCCGCGTGGGAATATGCCTGGTTGGCGGGCACCGGCGATCAGGACCTGCGCCACGTCTAAGCCATCGGTGCTGTGCCATGCCGCTTTCCGGCTGTATCTCCCGCTGATGGACAAGGCCCCCGGCCACGTGGCGGCTTCCAAGGCGGCGAACACCGTGCGCGCTTACGCAAACAACTCCTGCGCGCGCATAACCCTGCCGCGCACGCGAACCCCATTCGGGCATTCGACGGAGCACGTGCCGCAATCGCTGCACCGGATGGCACGGACATCTTCCGGGAGTTCCAGAAACCGCTCCCGGGCCAAGGCGAATTGCCCGTATCCTTCGGCGTACGTCAGAAAGCGGAGTACATCCGGCACGGGGACACCGCGGGCGCACAAGCCGTTACAGGAACCGCACATCCGGCAATAGTTCGGACCGATGTAGGCCAGCAGCGTCCGCAGCGTACTTTCGTCCCGGTCAGTGTACGGTTCGGCCATCGCGCGCACGTTCTCATCGAACTGCTCGTGATCCGTCATGCAGACTATAGCCGTGTCTACAGACTCATTCCTCAGAACCCATTTGATCGCTGCTAACGCGCCGCTCTTGGTCCCCAGAACCTTTTTCAACGCCTCCGGATCGGCCCCGTACAGCCGGTCTCCGCGGCCCACCCGTGCAACCCCGCCGGCCATGGTCTTCATTGCCACGATCCCCATACCGGCCTTGCGCGCTTTCTGGATGGCCGCGGTCATGTCCGTCTGCCGCGACTGCTGCCCTGCGGCAGCTACATTGCGCATCGAGAAGTTGTAGGTAGTGAGGACCACATCCGTCTGCCGCCGCTTCACCAGGTGATCGAGCATCTGGTCCATATTGAAGTGCGTGCTCACGCCGGCAAACCGAATCTTCCCGGCCTTCTTTGCGGCACGTTGTACCTCCAACAGGTCGTCAGTGACTTCTTCGGGAGTACCCTTGGCGTGCAAGTACCAGATGTCCAGGTAATCCGTGCCCAGTTCGCGCAGGCTGGTATCCAGCTGATCCTCCGCCTCCTGGCGGTTCTTGGCCTGAGTTTTGCTAGAGATCACCACCTGCTTCCGCCGGCCTTTCAGCGCCGTGCCCACCATACGCTCGTTGTTTCCGTTCTGGTAACTCCGTGCCGTATCGAAGTGGATGATGCCGAGTTCGGCCGCCCGCCGGATCACCGCCTCGTCGGACGTAGTCATGCAGCCGAAAGACAAAGCCGTCACCTTTACTCCGGTGTTGCCCAAGGTGCGGTATTTGAGTCTCGGCGGTTGTTCCGAACTTTGTTCCGCCGCGGACGAAGCCGCGATCCCGGCAGCCGGCAAACCTAGCCCCGCTGTCGCCAGAAATCTACGTCGTGAATCGTTTACACCGCTCATCGATGATGAAGGTAGCATACGGTTGCTGCCGCCGCTAGCCTGTCCCCGGCGCCGAGGTTGAGTCTATCGCCGGCCGGAACTCATCGCGGACAATGAGCAGGGCGCGTGGCTCCTCCCGTCACGTCCTTCGATTGGGTTCCGGGGCCGGCCAACGGGATCTTCGCGTTGACTTCGGTGCGCGATCCGCTCCCCGCATCGACGATGTGCCCCCGCCTGCCCCCATCGCCATGTATCCTACATACATGAACCGCCGAACGTTCCTCAGTCTCTCCTCTGCCGCGGCCCTGACCCGCACATCCTTAGCCGCTCCCGCCCCAATCAACAAACGTGAACGCATGCTCGGGTGGCTCGCCGGCCAGAGTACCGCCAAATACACCCCCGCCGCTTTCTTCCTCCACTTCGGCAACGATTACAAGGCCGGTTCCGCCGCCGCCAAACGCCACCTGGAGTTTTTCCGCCACACCGACATGGATTTCCTCAAAATCCAGTTCGAGCAAACATACTCGCGCCAGGAGTTCCTGCAGAAACCGGCCGACTGGTCTAAGCTCAAGGTCGCCAGGCTCGACTTCTACGAACCGCTCCTCCAGACTGTCCGGGAGTTGGTCAAGGCCGAGAAGAGGAATTCGCTCATCCTGATGACCCTCTATTCGCCGTTCATGTGCGCCGGCCACTGCGCCACCGCGCCCTTGCTTCTGCGGCACCTGGAGGAGGACCCCGAGGCGGTAAAAAAGGGTCTCGAAATCCTGACCGAAAGCCAACTGCTGTTTGTGCGTGCCTGCATCAAAGAGGGCATCGACGGGTTCTACGCCTCCACCCAGGGTTCCGAAGCCGGGCGCTTCAGCAAGCCCGCCATCTTCAGCAAATACGTGAAGCCATTCGACCTTGTCTCGATGAAGGAAATCGCGGCCGCCTGCCCGTTCAACATCCTCCACGTCTGCGATTACGTGGCGCCCTACGCCAACTACGACGCCGTTTATGATTACCCGGGCCACGTCGTCAACTGCAACCTGAAGCTCTCCGACCGCCGGATTTCCGGCCAGGAAATTACGAAGCTGTTTAGACGGCCCTTTATGGGGGGCCTGGACCGCCATGGCATCATCGGTTCGGGAACGCCCGCGCAGGTTGAAACTGAAATCCGGCAGGTAGTGAAGAACTCCCCTCGTCCGTTCATCCTCGGCGCCGACTGCACGGTGGAAGCCGACACCAACTGGGACCGGTTGAAACACGCGATCTCGGTGGCCCATCAGGTTGGGGCTTAGAGGCTCCCGGCCGTCGCTCCCGCTACCATCATCAACAGGGAATGTGAAAAATGCCCGGCACCGCAGCCGGGTCAGATCGTTCAGCCGTTCATGGGCGCGTTTCGCTTCCCAGCCTTTGGAGATGCGCTGCGCCCGTTGCCAGTCGGCGAATGGGCGTGAAAGCGTTGTCGGCCATTCGATAGTCGTTGTCCAGCTTGCCCAGGTGTCCCGCCATCCAGCCGTGCCGCTGTAGCGGATCCGCAGTCGGCAGTACTCCGGATAGATGGGGAGACCTGGCTGCTGGGTCCGAACTCTGCTCGGATGGACAAGCCGGGGCCTATCCGCCCAAGAACTTTCGTTGTAGTTGTGTTTTCCGCGGGAATTGGATATGCTTTCCGACACCGTACAAGCTGCGAGGGATTCACTTTTTGAAAGAGGGGTTCGAGATGAAACGTCTGTTCACGGTAGTTATGTTCGTTGCGTTGGCTGGCAGTTGTTGGGCGCAAATCGCCACGACAACGTCGCTGGTGGGGGCGGTCTCCGATTCGAGCGGAAAAGTAATCGCCGGGGCCAAGATCACGGCGGTCAACGGCGAGACGCTGGACACCTACAGCACGATCACGAATCAGGATGGGAACTACAGGATCGACTTCGTTCGCGTGGGCACCTATAACGTTGCCTGCGAATACCCCGGCTTTTCCCGCCTACAGCACACCGGAAGCATCGTCAGCATCAACCAGATTGTGCGCAATGATTTTACCCTGCATCCGGGGTCGGTGCAGGAATCGGTTTCGGTGGAAGCGGCTGCTCCGGTGATCAAGACGGATGACGCCACGATTTCGGCGACGGTTTCATCCAGGCAAATCGAGAATCTCCCGATGAACGGGCGCAACGCGCTGATGCTGGCGACGACAACGCCGGGAGCTCTGCCGGGGACCAAGGGGACGCAAGGCGTTCCGCCGGGGCAGGCCTTCGTGGGCGCGGGCACGCGGGAGATTCAGAACAGCATGTCGCTGGACGGCATCAGCATCATGAACAACCTGATCACAACGTCTCCCACGCAGCCGATGGTGGAGACGGTGCAAGAGGTTGAAGTCCAGACGGGCACCTATTCGGCGCAATACGGCGCATATATGGGCGTTCATCTCAACATGATCACGAAGGGCGGCACGAATCAGATACACGGGAACTTCGTGGAATTCATGCGGAATGACGCATTCGATGCGCGGGGGTACTTCCTGCCGGCGACCTCGAAAAAGACGGCGCTGCGGCAAAACCAGTACGGCTTCGAGTTGGATGGCCCGGTGATTATTCCCAAGCTGTACAACGGCAAGGACAAGACCTTCTTTATGGGATCGTGGGAGCGGCTGCGCAACAAGAGGCAGAGCCTGTCGGCGAACAACACCGTAATGACGGAACAGATGTTCGCGGGAAATTTCTCGCAGACGCCCGTGGTGGTGAAAGACCCTTTGAACAATTCGGCGCCGTTCGCCGGGAATATCGTGCCAGGCAGCCGGCTTTCGCCGATCGCACTCTCGCTGCAGCAATACTACGTCAAGCCGAGTAACCCGAATGCGATCACACAGAACTTCACGACGGTATTTCCGGCGAAGGTCACCAGCGACCAGACGGTGGACCGGGTGGATCAGAACATAGGCTCGAAGGCCAGGCTGTTCTTCCGTTACCAGCGGCAGGTGCAGGCGATCGCCAACGGCAGCGCGATTGCCTACAATGCAGCGGAGATTCCGTCCACCACCGACAACTATACGGTTGGCTACACGCAAACGGTAACGCCGAGCCTGGTTAACGATTTCCGGATTGGCCGGCAGGCGCTGAATACGAATGCCGTGAATTACTTCTATGTGAATGGCATCGCGGACGCCGGAACCAAGCTGGGCATCGCCGGCTTCGATGCGGACACCAAGGGCAAGAACCCGGGGACGCCGGAATTCAACGTCAGTGGATTTTCGGGGTGGGGAAATTCGGGCACCAACTGGTTTCAGACCGACCGGACCTGGCAGGCATCGGAACAGATTAGCTGGCTGAAGAGAAATCACAGCATTATGGCCGGCGCGGAGTTCCGGAAACTGTATACATCGCGCAGCGCAGCCAACAGCCCGCGGGGAGTATTCAATTTCAACGGTCAGTTCTCGGGGTATGCACCGGCCGATTTCATGATGGGGCTGGTGCAAAACCTAGTGACTCCCACCATCCAGTTCCAAGGCGACGTGGCCACGTGGCGAGATGGGTTTTTCGTGCTGGACAACTGGCAGGTTTCCAGAAAGGTGACGGTGAATTTCGGCATCCGGTATGAACTTCAAACCGTGCCGTACTCCGTGGCCGGATATGCCCGCGAGCTGAACGCCGCACAGACCGCGGCAGTGCCCGAGACTGTACCTTCGCCGGGCTTCCGTTTCCACGACCCCAACCACAAGGACTTTGCGCCGCGCCTGGGCCTGGCCTACCGGCTTGCCGACAAGACGGTGATCCGCGCGGGCTTTGGAATCTACTACAATCCCAACCAGACGAACAGCTTTACGTTCCTGACCACCAACCCGCCATTCGGCAACTCAACCACGTGCACGTCCCTGCCGGCGACGCCGACACTCTCGCTGCAAAACCCGATCGGCGCCGGTTGCAGCACATCGGTATCGCAGAACTGGATTACCGACAACTGGCACCTGCCGCCCGCCACGATGAACCAGTGGAGCTTTGGAGTGCAGCGGCAGCTTTCGCAATCCACGGGTCTGGACGTGCAGTATTTGGGATCACATTCGCTCCACCTGGACCGCAGCTATTTCAACAACACGCCGCTGGCGCCCGGGCCGGGAGCGATCAATCCGCGGCGTCCGAACCAACTGTTTGGGCAGATCCGGACGATCTCCAACGATTTGATTTCGAACTATCACCACCTGGCGGTCTCGGTGCACCAGCGAGTGTACAAGGGTTTTCAAGTGGAGGCCAGTTATACCTGGGCGCATGCGCTGGATGTGACGAGCGACTCCAACAATGGCGGGACTCCGATGAATCCTTACAACTGGAGGCAGGATTATGGCAACGCTCCATTCGATATCCGGCACCGCTTCCTGGCAACCTATATCTACGCGATCCCGCACTTCACGACCAGCAACCGGTTCATCAAATCGGCATTTGGCGGGTGGCAGATCAACGGGATCACGACCCTGCAAGGCGGAACCCCATTCAACCTCTCAATGAACACCGACGCCGCGAACACCAGTTCGCAGGGTGTGCAGCGGCCCAATCTGCTGAAGACGCCGGTGTGGAGTTGCGGCGCCGGACATCTCACCGGGTGTATCGACAGGACGGCTTTCGCAGTGCCCGGCAACATCGCGCAAGGTATTTTCGCCTACGGGAATGCAGGCCGGAACATCCTGCGCGGACCGCACATGTTCAACACGGACATGTCCCTGTTCAAGAGTTTTCAGCTCAAGGAGCGGATGAGATTTACCTTCAGGGCGGAAGCGTTTAACGTTTGGAACAACCCCGAATTTGCCAACCCGAACGCGAATATTGAGGCCGCGACGTTTGGCAATATCACGGCGACTTCGGTGGGGGCGAGGGTCTTCCAACTGGGCGGGAAGCTGTCGTTCTGACCGCGCTAATTCATGCCGCACATGCCGGGCGTGGGGCAGCGTCCGCCGGAAGGGCAGGAGGGCATTTCGGCGCTCTTCGAGGCGCCGTTGGCGCGGGCGGAGAAGGTGGAGAATTCCTGCTGGAGATGCTTCTGGCCGCAGGACGGGCAAACGAGAGAGTCGGCGGCATCGGAGCGGCGGACCAGTTTCTCAAACTTGGTTCCGCAATCGGCACAAAGGTATTCGTAGATCGGCATGGCGTAGAGAGTCCCTATTCCAATATTAGATTACAAATGCGATCCATCACACCGCGGACTTCGGTGGCGGAGCGTCCACCATAGTTATTGACGAGGATGGCGAAGGCGACCCAGGTGGCATCGGCGCGCTGGAGGTAGCCGGAAAGCGCGCTGACGTGGGACAAGGTCCCGGTCTTGGCGTAGACACGGCCGGCGGCGGGGGTGGCGCCGAAGCGCGAACTGAGGGTGCCATCCAGGGCTGCCACGGGGAGGAGGGAAATCCAATTCTCGCGCATGGGCGACTCATACATGTAGCGCAGCAGTTTGAGCACGGTGGACGGGGTGACCAGGTCGAGGCGGCTCAGGCCAGAGCCATCCAACAGGTTGTAGCCGGCCGGATCGATGCCGGCCTCGGCAAGAAAGGTTGTCATTTCCGCCATCCCGGCCTCGAAGCTGCCCACGTTGCGGCGCGCGCGGCCCACGGCGCGGAGCGCCAACTCGGCATGGAGATTCTGGCTGACTTTGGCGGTGATGCGGAGGTCTTCAATCAAGGGCGCCGAGACACGGCGGGCGAGTTCGATGCCGGTGAGGGGTGGGGGTCCCGGGGCCTGGGCGAGATCGGCGAAATCGTTGGGGTACAGGTGCTCGGAAACGGCAGAGCCGCTGATCGCGACGCCGCGCCGCTCCAGCGCGTCGCGTAGCGCCTCGGCTGCGAACTGGGCGGGGTCTTCTACGGAGATGAGCAGGTCCTGCCCGCGATCGCGCAGGGGAATGGTGCCCCAGAGTTCGGCGTCGCGGCTGCCCGGGATACGGTGGAACCGGATGCGGCGCTCGCCGCCAGAGGCCACGGTACGAACGCGGTTCTCGATACGGTAAAACTCGATGGCGGGAAGCAGGGAAAGGGCGGCGACATCGCCGATATTGGCGCCGGGGCGGACGGAGAGGGTGAGCACGTTATCGGCGAGGGTGAGGGCCGAGATGGGCGGGCCATCGTCGGACAGGGGATCGTCAACGGACCAGCCGACGGCGTAGGGCTGCCAGACGTACCAGGTATCGTCGCCAACGATATCGCCATCGACGCGCTTGACGCCGCGGGCGGCCAACTGGGCGGCGAGATCCTCGATGGCGGCGAGGGGGTTGCCGGCAACGGGGCCCATGCGGTAGGGGACGGCACGGGCGGAGAGATTGGGGTCGCCGCCACCGGCCAGTCGCAGGGATCCGCGGATGCGGCCGAGTTCATCGGGCGGGGCTTGGGAGAGCACGCGGGTTTGGAAGGTGAAATCCGCTCCGAGGCGGGTAAGGGCGAGCGCGGTGCTGAAGAGTTTGGCGTTGGAGGCGGGGACGAAATGGTGGTCGGGGTTGAGTTCGTAGAGAGTCTTGCCGGTGGCGAGGTCCACAATCTGCATGCCCCAGAAAGCCGTGCGCGCGGCGGGAGAGGAATCGATCAGCTTCTGGATGCTCTCCGGCAGGGCGGCGGCGAACAGGGGGACACAGAGCAGGAATAAGGCGGCGGGGCGCTTCATCTTCCAGTCACCTTGGATTCCAGCCAGATCAGGATCAGGAGAATCATCACCACGAACATACCGATCAGCGGAATCCCCACGACCACCCCGACTCCCCATTTTGAAGCGGCGTAGCCGAGAGTGGCCGGGGCCACCAGGCCGCCGACCAGGGCAAAGGAAAAGATGCCGTTGAAGAACCCGGGATGGTAGTAGGGGAAGCGCCGGCCGATGGCCTCAGCCACCAGCGGAAATATGCTGGCGAACCCGGCGCCGACGAAGCAGGCGCCCACGGCGGCGCCGAACACGTTTTTGGTGAACACCAGGACCAGGCAGCCGAAGATGGCGCCGAGCACGCTGCCCATAAGCAGGCGTCCATGGCGCAGGCGCGGCAGAAGGGCCACGGCGATGAGGCGTCCGGTGATGAGAAACAACCAGTAGAGGGCCAGGATCATCAGGGAACCGGGAGGACTCAGCCCCACGCGGCGAATCAGGAAAATAGGCAGCCATCCGGCAATGGACCATTCATTGCCGAATTGGAAAAAGAGCAACAGGGCGAAGAGAACCGCGCCCGGGCTGCGAAAATCCCGCAGTGCCTGGCGCAGCGTAGGGTGGGTACCCTCGGGCGGCGCGGCATAGGACTTAGGGACGTACAACCCGGCGAAGAAGCCGGGCACGAGCGCCATGAAGGTCAGGATGCTGGGGACGGTGTAGGCGTAGAAGGTGCCGGCGACGAGCAAGGTGGCCGCCAGGCAGCCGAGGCCGTACAGAATCCCCCCTTTATTGACGGTCCCGGCGGCATCGTCCTGGTAGCCGGGCGAGATGGCGTGGAACAAGGCCAGATTGAGCAGACCGGCGCCCGCGCCCAGCACCAGCAATCCGGCGACGCGCCACCAATCGGAAAGCGGCGGCGACACCAGGGCGAGATAGAGGAGGGCGAGGCAGGAGAGGCCACAGGCGGAAACCAGGAGGAAGGAGAGGCCGCGGCGCAGCATGATGGGACGGGCGAAGCGGGCGGCGGCCACAATTCCGATGGCGAGGCTGAGGAAGAAGTTGCCGACGGCGATGAAATCCGACGGATCACGGTGATAGCCCCAGGCGGGGAGGATGGCCCCGAGGAGAGCCAACAGAAATCCGGAGACTAGGAAGCCGGCCAAGGCGCTACCGCTTCCGGACGTACGAATAGCGTTGGTGTTGCTCGCGATGTCCACTGTCTTCGATTGTATTATTCCTGACGGCCAGGTGGGACGGGCCATCGCCTTTTGTGGTCTGTCCGCCCCGGAGACTCGATGCCACTCTTGGAATCTGTAGACGGCGCTCCCGAAAACGGGATGATTTTGGTCTGGCAGCAGTGTTTTCAGCGGGTTGGGCGTGGCAGGCGGCGTGCACTGGAGTATGAGGTTCCAGTTTAGAGGAATGTCAGCTTTGGTGGGTTGCCTCCCAAGCGCAATTTGCCAACCCCGCTACGGGCATCATCTCCCCGGTAGCGGGGATGTTTTTGCCTCTGGTAAACTGGTAGCTTCACGACATGCCGGGACTCTACGCTCGATATATGGATCAGTGGGAGCGTAAGCTTGCCACGCGCGACACGAACCGGGTGGTGCGTCCGTTCGAATGGGGCACGGATTGGCT
>JAPKZC010000091.1 GCA_026394025.1 Candidatus Solibacter sp. | reverse complement strand
GGAGGAGAACCGGTCCCGGTAATAGGTGGGCGGGAAGACCTTCAGGAATCCCGCCATATGCGGTTCGAAGCTGGTTTTTCTCGACCCCGTGCCGCTGGCTGCCATGGCTCCCGCCGTGCTGCCGTGGTACCCCTGATACCTGCTGATGAATTTGTACTTGCCCGGATGACCGGTTTGCTTGTAATACTGACGGACGAACTTCATTGCCGACTCGACCGCCTCCGAGCCGCCGCTGAACGCTTTGCAGTATTTGAGCGTGCCGGGCGCCACCGACCCGATCTTCTCCACGAAATCCAGCGACACATCGGCGATACCGTGCAGGGGCGGAGCAAACGTCATCTTCTCCATCTGCCGTCGCATCGCCTCCATGACGCGGGGAGGCCGGTGGCCCAGCGTGGCCACAAAGATCCCGCCGATCGCGTCGAAGTAGCGTTTTCCATCCGTATCCCAGTAGTAGAGTCCGTCCGCTCTTTCCAGGATCAACGGCGATTTCACAAACTCCGCCATCTGTTGAAAGTCCACGGAGGTGAGCTTGAGAAGCCGTTCCTGCCTTGCAGTAATTCTCATTTCCCGATCTCCCGACTGCCCGCTCGCGAGGCGAGGAAGCGATAACTCGAACTCCACCTCGCCGTCTTTCCCGGCTCAACGCGAAGCTTGATAAATGGCTCCGGACACAAAGTAGTGCGGATGGACCAGAACTGCACCTTGGCCAGGGGATGGTCCCCGACAACCCTGACGCCGGCTCCTGTGTTCCGGTTCTCGACGAGAATGTCGTAGTCCTTGGAGCTTCGGCCAAAACCCTCCAACAGCGTCAACACGCTTTCCCCGGCTTTCAATTCCCGCAGATAGTGGATTTCTTTTCCGCGGATTTCGACGAGGTCCTTCAGAGGGGCGACAGCACGCGGGGCGAAGCGGAATCGAACCACGAAACCCGGGCCGCTTGGCTGCCCGTCCAGCATCAGGAAATTATGGTTGTACGGTTGAGCCTCGATGACCTTTGTTCCAGTATTTCGAAATCGCTGCGAGATCGTCATTTCGGGCGCGCGCGGGGCCAGGGTGACCCGCTTGGTGTACACGTATTCGTAGCCACCCGCCTCCGCCAATGCGTGTGTGAACTCAATCCAGTTGGGACCGCGATCGACGGTCCATTTCCCCGGATTTACGACTCGCGTCGGCCGCCGCCCCGAGGCATCCCTCTCAGTGGGCCGCTGCACCACGCCTACACCGAGACGGACGAACGGAGCGCCGGGAGTTGCGGCGCTGTACCCCACGCCGGGCGCCTCGGTGAAGAACTCTTGCACCGGTCCGGTGATCGCGTCGTTGATCAGCGGATCGTGCCGCTCATACCATTGGCCGAAGTAACTGTGTCCCTGGTATTCGAGGCTGAAGACGATCCCCGACCAATCGAAGCGCGTACCCCGATAGGAGCCTTTCTCGGGATCCGGGAGGCGGAGTTTCGCCTGAATGAGTCCGTTGGAGATCTCAGCGGAGGGGAACGTGTCGGCACCGAAGGCCGCTTGTGGGAACAGAACGGCAACTAGCGCGGTGGATACGCTCAAACACAGCTTGCTCATATACAGTGGGCTCAGAAGTCCAGTCGAAGCTCCGCCTGGACCGTGCGGTTGCCGCTAATGCTGGTGATCTGCCCAAAGTTGACGCTCGTGATGCTCGTGTTGGGCCCGCCCAAGGTGCTGCGATTCAGCACGTTGAAGGCATCGATCCGGAGATGCGCACGGAATTTCTCGTGGATCGTGAAGGTCTTGCGCAAGGACAGGTTTTCATTTCTACCCCAAAAACCTCGTGCCTGCGCGTAACGGTTGGCGGACGTCCCCAGGGTCAGTGGCGCGGCATCGGTAAAGAGATTCTTGTTCAGGTACGTATTATGGGGATCGGTGGCGAGGCCCAAATTGAAGGCGGACTTGTCAAAATTCGACACCACCAATTGGCCCGCCGCGACGTTTGCGCGGTTCCTGGAGCCGTTCCAGGCTCCGGACAGCGCGGACGATCCACCGACACCGATGGGAGCGCCGCTGTTATACTGCATAATCGCGGAAACAGACCACCCTCCAAGGATGGCGTTCCCGGTTTTCCCCATCCCTCCGAAGAAGGTCTTGCCGGTACCAATCGGAAAGTCATAGTTCAAGTAGGCCTTGATCTGGTTCGGACGGTCGGCCCCGGTGACCGCCTTCTCCAGTTTCAGATTGTAGTAATCCAGCGGGCCGGTGTTGGACGAAGGCTCCGAAGAGGAGACATTGGCCAGCGTCTTGGACCGAACGTAGTTGCCGTACACCGACAGTCCCTTGGCGAACTGCCGGTTCACGGTAATCTGCAGCGAGTGAAACGTGGAGAACCCGAGCGGCGCAGCATACACCTGCACGGTCGAATTCCCCTGCACTTGGGGGTAGTAACGCAACGCGCTGGCGACCGTGCCCTGAAAACCCGGGTACGGATAGGGAATACCATTAGCCGCTGCATCCGCGGCGCTGGTCACCGCATTACGGAGTTTGAGGCCGTAGGTGGAAAGCACCGAAGCCGGAAGTTGGTTGACGATCGCCAACTGACCATCGCGCAGTCCAGTACCTTTATTTCCCACATATCCAACGTCCATTACGAGGTTTTTGACTACCTCCCTCTGTATGTTCAGGTTCCACACTTGAACGTATGGACTGACGCCGTAACTCGGGTCGAACATTCCCGGTTGATTCTTGTTGCCCCAGGATTTATCGAAGGTAGCAGGCGAGTAAGTACCCGCTGGGAACGGGTTGTCCCAGTTGTACAAGCCAAGCCAGGGCTGCACGGGATTTGCATTGAGAGAGTAAGTACCGCCCCAGGCAACGCTGGTGGCTTTGGCGAGCGGGGAAGGTCCGTTTCCACTGTTGTTGACGTCACCCTCGAACATGATCCCGTAAGCGCCGCGAATGGTCCAACGCCCGGCTGGCTGGTAGGCAAAGCCGGCCCGTGGTCCCCACTCCCGGAACGGCTTGCTCACCCCGAAGTAGCGGCTACCGGTGCATCCGCCGCAGTTGCCCGCGAAATCGTAGGCGCCCGGCCGGTCGCTCAACGGGTCGGTGGTATTGGGATTCCAGCTCGAAAGCCGGTCCGCCGCTTCCACACTCGGAGGTTGGAACTCCCAGCGGAGACCGAGGTTCAGGGTAAGGTTCTTCCTCACTTTGAAGTCATCCTGAACGAATGCGGCGTAGTACCTCCGGCGCGAGCCCAGGGGCACAGGGTCTGTTACGCTTGCGCTGTCAACGAGACCCAGTAGATAGGAGGCGAACGAGTACCCCGTGTTATTGCCGGAGAAGACTTCATTGGGAATAGCCGTACTCCGCGCGTTAAAGTTGAACGTAGCCTCGCGATCCCAGCGGTGATTCCAGCGATTGAGGCGCAGGTCGATGCCCACCTTCATGAAGTGACGGCCCTTGGAAAAGCTCACCGTATCCGCAAGGCCCATGCCCTCTTCGGCAAAGAACCAGTTGGCGCTCTCACCCGGCGCCGTCAGCGAGTAGTACGGACCGCCGCCATAATTGACAATCGGATAGCCCGTGAGGGAGAGGCCCTGAAGCCCCATATCTTTGGCGCCGTCGATGGAGGCGTGCGTATTGGCGATAGGGTTGATCATGCGGTTGTGGTGGATGATGAAGTGATTCAGCATCGTAGGTGAAATTGTCCAGTCGTGGGCCACGCGGGCATAGGTCGTCCGGAGGGGTTGTGACATCGCCTCGGAGAGCGGACCACCTACCGGGTCGCTGGCCTCCCACACCCCTCCCCAAAGCAACAACCGGGAACGCAGTATGTAAGAGAAAGAACCCGATAGCTTCTGCCTCACTCCGAGATTCTGATCCATCTTGATCGAGAACTGGTACTGATCCATCCAGGGAGTGCCATTTGGATACACCCCATTGTTGATCAGTGGGATCTGTCCGGTGGTATCGCGGATTGTGGGCAGGTAGTGCTGCTGCATGACCGCATTGAATTTCTTTGAAGCCTCGCTGAAGCGGTTGACGGGGATCTTGTTCCCAGGGAACATATCTCCGACCCAACGGCCCCCCGATACCTGGCGGAACGTCTTCGGG
>JAPKZC010000220.1:2897-6658 GCA_026394025.1 Candidatus Solibacter sp. | reverse complement strand
TTTCCTTGCCGCCCCGAATGAGCAGCATGCCGAAATTAGCCTGTGCGATCACAGGCGCGTTGCCATTCCACGAAATCAGAAGGTCGCTGCCGCGCCTGTCGGCAGCAAGCCCGAGCGTTGTTTTCGCTTCGGCCCGTTCCACCGCCGGCGGCGGCGCCACCGGCAGATTGGAGCCGCGCCTGAAATACCACAACGCACCCAGGGAAACGGAAACGAACACCAGCGTCAGTAATACTGCCACCAGCCACCGGCGGGCACTTGCCTGCCGCCGATTCTTCACCGGCGCGGGCACAGGCGAGACCGGAAAAAGTCCAGGCGCCGCCGCTTCGGAAACGGCACCCACAGTCTCTTCCGGCAGGGATGCCGGCTGGGGCCTGGACCGCCGGCGCCGCTCCTCAATGGCAAGTTGCGCCGGGTCGAAAGGGAACGGCATCAACGGCCAATCGAAAAGCTCGCCTTCACCCCAGAAACAAAAGCGCGCATCGCCGATGCCCGATTTCCCGGTTTCGATGAGCAAAAACACAGCGCTGGGACGATGGAACAAGCTCGCGGCAAGAGCCTTGTCCTCATCCAACATCGAAATACTGCCAATCGGAATCGTCCGGTAGAAGCCCACAACCGCCCCGGGAGCGCTGGCTGACGCCGCCACTACCGAGGCGGCATCGAGTGTCTTCAAAGGCTCGGAATCCAGAATCCTGGTGGTCCCCGGCTTGGGAATATCGCCCGTGAGTAACCCGTGCGCGGAAAATACTCCCGGGTCCGTCTCCGAGTCTTGAATCTGCCTCCGGATCCGGCTTACCACCTCAAGATACAGATGGACCTGAACCGGTGAGTTGGAGAAACCCCATGTGTAGAAATCCGGAAGTGCCTGGGACGTGGCGGCCGACATCGGGGTATCTTTCCTTAGGGCACGCCGGATCTGAATATCCGGGGCCGAATGAATCTAGGCTACAGTACCTCTCAGAGCGAAACAAGTGGAATCTTCCGCACACTGCCAAAGATACCGTGAGTACTGGAGTTGGCGTACTGCATCGCCGGGGTTTTACCCCGCGCGCACGGCGGATTTTTCGGTATCGCCGAGCCGCTCCGCGTAACCTTTCAAATCCGCCGCGGACACGGTGACCAGATCCTTCTCCATGTCCTCGCCCGTCTCCACCAGGCGGCACAAATGCATGGCAGCCAGCCGGGAGCACCACGGGTCGTCCACCTTGCGGCCTGCGTCGCCGGCCACACGCAACAAATCGGCATGGGGCAGCGCGATTGTCTTTTGCGTGCGCCCGCCGTTTTCATCCACCAGGATGAACTTCACATCCACGGTATCGGAGTGGCGCAGCGCGATAGCCGTCTGCATCCACTTGNTCGAACTGGCGAAAATTCTGCATGCACAGCTATTTTACAATGGCTGTAGGAGCCCCATAGTGCTGGTAGCCAGACTCATTGCGCAACGCGAATTCCAATTGACCGAAGAATCAATCGAAGACCCAGGCCCCGGCGAAGTCCAGGTGCGGGTCAATGCTGTCGGTATCTGCGGCAGCGATGTGCACTCGTACGCGGAAGGCGCGGTGGGTGACACGCCCTGCGAATACCCCATGGTGCTGGGCCACGAACCGGCCGGCACCGTCGGGAAGACGGGGACCGGAGTCACCGGCTGGCAAGCCGGCGACCGCGCGGCGTTCGAACCGGCCATCTACTGCTACCACTGCGAGTTCTGCCGGAGCGGCCAGCACAACGTGTGCGCCAACATCCGATTTCTGAGCAACCCCGGCATCCCTGGGTTCTTCCGGGAGTTCGTCAATCTGCCGGTCGTGAACCTGCTCGCCATCGCGCCGGAGCTCTCCCTGGAACTGGCGACGATTGCGGAGCCGCTGGCGGTGGCCCTGCACTCGATGCAATTCGCCGCCGTCCAACCCGGCGAAACGGTGGCCGTCTTCGGCGCCGGACCCATCGGACTACTGACCATCGCGTGCCTCAAAGTGGCCGGCGCGGGCCGCATCTGGGCGATCGACCCCGTGGCGCATCGCAGGGAATTCGCCCGCCACATGGGGGCCGATGCGGCGCTGGACCCCGGCGAGATCGATGCCGCGCGTTGAATTTTGGTTCGGTCAACATTGGTGCGGGATTTACCACGTGGCCGCCCGGTCGCAATCTAGTCGGCGCGCAACGGGGGCCGAGTGGTGCTGACGGGGATACACTCCGGCGCCCTGGTGCCCTTCGAAGTGTCCCCGATGCGCCGCAAGGAACTGGCGATCTTCAATGTGCGCCGCGCCAACCATGAATCGCACGACGCGCTGGCCTTGTTGACGGAGCGCATGGCGTGGTTCGCCCCGCTGGTGACCCACACCCGCCCGCTGCACGGGATCGCCGATGCCTTCACGCTAACGGAGCAGTACGCAGACGGCGTCGGCAAGATGGTGATCGTGTAGGTACCCGAAGTGAGACACGGATGTCTCACTTTTTGGGCCTGTTTTGTTGAAAACAAATAACTTATTTTCAAAGAGTGAGACAAACTTGTCTCAACCTGTGGATAATCGCTGGCTGCGTCCGAGCCTCGCCCGGATTGGCAGGCTGAAGCCCGCCCCACCTCAAGCATGGCATACACACCTCCCGGGGCGGGTCGGCCAAGGGATGGGAAAAGGCTGTATGTGATTGACGGAATTTGGTTTAAAAAATATGGATGTTGGTGTGACTCAGGGCGCGGGCTCGACGTGCACGAGGACGTCCGCCACCCACTCCAGACGCGCCAGAATGTTCAATTGCACCTGGTGAGCCAATTGATGGGATTGGCGGACGGTCATTTCGGGGTCCACCTCCAGGTGCAGATCGACGTGATATTTGAAACCCGTCTTGCGCGCGAAGCACTTCTCGACGCCGCGCACTCCGGGCACAGCGAACGCCGCCTCCCGGATCTGCCCGATCAGCCGCGGATGGGGCATGGTGTCCATCAGTTGCATGGCCGTCTCGCGGGCCACCCGGGCACCGGCTGAGATCACGATCAGTCCCACCACGAAACCGCCGTAGCGGTCCGCCTCGGCGAAGCGCGAGCCATCGATCAGGGTGAGACCGACGGCGATCAGAGCGGCGATGGCCGAAAGCGTATCGGTGGCATCATTCCACGCATCGGCCCGCAGCGCGTCGCTCTTTAGCTTCGTGCCGTAGCGGAATTTCAAGGTGGCGAGGCCGGTCTTGGCGGCGAGCGAGATGAGCAACGGCCAGATGACGAACGCGGCCAGGGGTTCGTGCGGTTGGCCCACGCGGCGGATGGCGTTCCAGGAGATCAGCACGCCGCCCGCCAGCAGCACCAGCCCAATCAGCAGGCCGGTGAGCGTCTCCACGCGGCCATGACCGTAGGGGTGATCGTCGTCGGCGGGCTTGGCGGCCAGGGTAAGTCCAAACAGCACAAAACCCGAAGCGATCACATCGGCGGCCGATTCCAGACCGTCGGCCACCACCGCGGTGGAGTGCCCGGACGTACCGGCCACGATCTTGATGACGGCCAAGGCGCCGGAGACCAACATCCCGGTGGCGGCGACCCGTTGCCCGATTTGCATATAGGCTGGCGGAGACCGGCTATGCCTTTGCGGCGTCGATCTTTCCGGTATCCACGCCCAGTTCGGCGAAGGCGGCGATGGCCATTTTGGCGTCGAACTTGCCATCGCGCGCCAGGCGGGAAAGCGCGGCCGCGGCGATGGATTCGGCGTTGATCTCGAAGTGGCGGCGCAGGAACTCACGGTTATCGCTGCGGCCGAAGCCGTCGGTGCCAA
>JAPKZC010000220.1:0-2875 GCA_026394025.1 Candidatus Solibacter sp. | reverse complement strand
CGCCCCGGCAGCCACGGTGCAATTTGATCGGCCACTACCTTCATGTAGTCGCTGGCCGCGACGATGGGCCCGTCGGAGCCCTGCAATGCCTGGAGCAGATAGGGCGTCCGCGCCGGCTGATCGGGATGCAAGCGGTTCCAGCGCTCCACGGAGAGCGCGTCGCGGCGCAATTCGTTGTAGCTGGTGAGGCTCCACACGTCGGAAGCGACGTTGTACTTCCCGGCCAGAATCTGCTGGGCGCGGAGGGCCTCATTAAGAATCGGCCCGCTGCCGAAGAGGTGCACCCGCGGCTTGCCCTCGTGGGCAGGCTTGAAACGGTACATCCCGCGCAGCACGCCCTCCGGATCCAAGCCCTCCGGCATGGCCGGCATGGGGTAGTTTTCGTTGTAGAGGGTGAGGTAGTAGAAGCAGGCTTCCTGGTTCTGATACATGCGCCGGATTCCATCCTGCACGATGATGGCGATCTCATAGGCGAACGCCGGATCGTAGGTGACGCAGTTGGGAATGGTGCTGGCGTGGAGGATGCTGTGGCCGTCCTGGTGCTGCAAACCTTCGCCGGCGAGTGTGCTGCGCCCGGCGGTGCCGCCGCAGAGGAAGCCCTTGCCGCGGGCGTCGGCGAAGGCCCAGATGGAATCGCCCACGCGCTGGAAGCCGAACATGGAATAGTAGATGAAGAAGGGAATCATCTCCACGCCGTAATTGGCGTAGGCCGTACCGGCCGCGGTGAACGACGAGATGGACCCCGCCTCGGTGATACCCTCTTCGAGGATCTGCCCGTCCTTGGACTCCTTGTAGTACAGAAACATCTCGGCGTCGTGGGGCTTATAGAGTTGGCCCTGGCTGGCATAGATCCCGAACTGGCGGAAGAGCGACTCCATGCCGAACGTGCGGGCTTCATCGGGGATGATGGGCACAACGCGTTTGCCGAGCTCGGGGTGCTTCAAGAGCAGGGTGAGCACGCGTACCAGCGCCATGGTGCTGGAAACTTCGCGGCCCGCCGAGCCTTCCAGGGACTCCTTCAGGTATTCCAGGGGAGGCGCCACGATGTTGCTGGCCGGTACGGTTCGGCTAGGCATGTAGCCGCCGAGCAGGCGCCGCCGTTCGTGCAAGTAGCTCATCTCCGGGCTGTCGGAAGGTGGGCGGAAGAAGGAAGCGTTGCGCGCCGCTTCGTCGGGGATGGGGATTTCGAAGCGCGAACGGAAGGTGGCGATTTCGGCTTCGTTGAGTTTTTTCTGCTGATGGGAAATATTACGGCCCTCGCCGGCTTCGCCGAGCCCGTAACCCTTGACGGTGTGCGCCAGAATCAGGGTGGGCCGCCCCTTGGTGTCGAGCGCCTGCTGGTAGGCGTTGAAGACCTTCTTCGGGTCGTGACCGCCGCGCTGCAACTTGAAGATTTCTTCGTCGCCGAGGTGGGCCACGAGTTCGAGGAGTTCGGGGTATTTGCCGAAGAAATGCTGGCGGATGTAAGCGCCGTCCTTGGTGACGTAGGTCTGGAACTCGCCATCGACGACTTCGCCCATGCGTTTTTTAAGAAGACCGGTGGTATCGCGGGCCAGGAGGGGATCCCAATTCCCGCCCCAGATCACTTTGATGACATTCCAGCCGGCGCCGCGGAAGGCGGCTTCGAGTTCCTGAATCACCTTGCCATTGCCGCGCACGGGACCATCGAGGCGCTGCAAATTACAGTTGATGACGAAGGTGAGGTTATCCAGTTTTTCGCGCGAGGCAAGGGTGATGGAGCCCATGGATTCGGGTTCGTCCATTTCGCCGTCGCCGAGGTAGGCCCAAACGTGGCGCGGCGTTTGGGGAATGATGCCGCGATTTTCCAGGTAGCGCATGAAACGCGCCTGATAGATGGCATTGATGGGGCCGAGGCCCATGGAGACGGTGGGGAAGCTCCAGAAATCGGGCATCAGCCACGGGTGGGGGTAGGAGGAAAGGCCGGGGGTGTCGCGCAGTTCGTGGCGGAAATTCTTGAGGTGCTCTTCGGAGAGGCGGCCTTCCAGGAAGGCGCGGCCGTAGACTCCCGGAGAAGCGTGGCCCTGGAAATAGATCAGGTCGCCCGGCTGATCGCCATAGCTGGCGTGGAAAAAATGGTTAAAGCCGACTTCCAGCAGAGTGGCCAGCGAGGCGTAGGTGGAGATATGGCCGCCGATACCGGCATCGTACTTGTTCTGCCGCACCACCATGGCCATGGCGTTCCAGCGAATCAGGCTCTTGATGCGGCGCTCCATGGCGCGATCGCCGGGATAGGCAACTTCCTGATCGGGGCGGATCGTGTTGATGTAAGGCGTGTTGAACTGGACGGGCACCGTGGCGCCAGAGGCGCGGGCGCGCTCATTGAGGTGCTCCAGCAAGAAAGCGGCGCGGTCGGGACCGGCCTGATCGATCACCTGATCCAACGACTCAGCCCACTCGGCAGTCTCCTGCGGATTTACGTCCACAACCCTCTCGTTCAGTTTTTGGTGCATGGGTCTTTTCATTATAGTGGGGGACGGCGAGCTTGCGGCAGGGAGCAGGCGGGTACAATGTGGTCATGATCCGAGTGGAACAAGTTCTAGATTCCTGGCGAACCATTCGCCAGGACACCGCAGGCGCCGTGGAAGATCTGCCGGCCGGCGAGTTGGACTACCGGCCGATGCCCGAACTGGCCACTTTCCGGGAAATCGCGCGCCACGTATTGGACGCCAGCGACGGGCTGACAGGGATGCTGCTGGCCGGGGACGAGAACTTCACCGGCGGCGATTTTCGAGAGCGCCTGAAACTGCACCTGCGCGCGCTGCCCGCCGATGCCGGCGCCAGAGAATTGGCCAACGCCCTGCGGGAATCGGTAGCGCAACGCACCGGACAACTGGCCGCCCAGACGCCGGAGTTC
>JAPKZC010000393.1 GCA_026394025.1 Candidatus Solibacter sp. | reverse complement strand
CCCGGCGGGCAGTGCGCACCGGGGGCGGCGCCTGCTCCGGCCGGAGCAGGCGCCGCCCCCGGTGCGCACTGCCCGCCGGGTGCGCCACGTCCTTCCCGTCCCGGAACGTTGCCGCCGGCCCGCTGTCCGCCACGCCCATCCGGACCGCGCGCGCCGCGTGCTCCGCGTGCTCCCTGGCCGATGCCGGGGGCGGCGGGCAGCGGAACCGGCGCCGGTGCAGCACCCGCCGCCGCGACCGGTCCGCCGCGCTCAGAGAGCTTGGGCATGTTCAGCACCCAGTCCTTGGCGATGGCGCCGTCACTCACGGTGACCTGCCCCTTGGCGGTGGTGAACTCGAACATGCTGACTTCGATCTGCCACACGCCCGGCGTGAGATCCAGCGTGTAGCGCCCGATTTCGTCGGTGAATGCCGTGACCTTGGCCCCGCCTTGCAGCGCGGTCACCGTCGCCCCGGGCACAATCTGGTCGGCCGCCCGCACCTGTCCGCTGTACTGCGCCGCGCCGAGTAGCGCTGGGCAGCAAACGGCAAGGCTCACAAGCAGGAGTGAAGTCCAGCGCGGAGAGTCCATCAAATGTGATTCCCTTTTCCAGCCACTAAGTTCCAAGGAATGTTGCGCGACGGCGAATTTCGGCGGCCAGCGTGCCTATCCGGCCCGGAATCACGTTTTTGCTTGACCTGCGGTGCTTCGATCAACGAGAATCAGCCTGTCGATGAGATTGAAATCATTCCTGATCGCCTGCCTGTGGGCCATCCCGGGGACCGCCGGTGAAGGCTTATGGCCGTACAACCAATTCCCCAAAGATACCGTAAAACAGAAGCACGGTTTCGAGGTCGAGCCGGCGTTTCTGGATCACCTGCGCCTGGCATCGGTGAAACTGGCCGGCGGGTCGGGCTCCTTCGTCTCGCCCACGGGCCTCCTGTTGACCACCCGCCAGTTGGCGGCGGACTGCCTGTCGGGCTTGAGTACCCCGCAGCACGATTACTATCGCGACGGGTTCCAGGCGGAAGGCCAGGCGGCGGAACTGCCTTGCCCCGCGATGGACGCGAGCGTCCTGTTGAAGATCGAAGACGTTAGCGAGGCCGTCAGAGCCGGCGGCGCCACGCTCGCCCTGCGCAACGCCGCCATCACGCGGATGGAAAAAGAGTGCGCCGCGAAATCCGGCAACGTCTGTTCCGTGGTCCGCCTGTTTTCCGGCGGGCGCTACGACCTTTACCAGTACCGGCGGTACAGCGACCTGCGGCTGGTGTTCGCTCCGGAATACGGTATCGCCTTCTTCGGGCGCGAGCGCGACAGCATTTCCTATCTCCGCTACGGCCTCAATATCGCTTTTCTGCGCGCCTACGAAAACGGCAAGCCGGCCGCCACCCCGGGCTACCTGAAGTGGAGCGGGGAAGGTGTCAAGGAGGGCGACCTGGTGTTCCTGGGCGGCAATCCCGGCCCTACGGGGCGCCTGTCCACCGCCTCGCAACTCACCTTTCTGCGCGACGCCGCGCTGCCCCTGCGGCTCACCCGCTTGCAACCGCGCGTCCAGCAGTTGAACGCGTTCGCCGCATCTAGTGTGGACAACCAACGCGCCGCGCAAAGCACCCTCAGCCGTTTGCTCACCGAGTACAAGACGGCCGCCGGCAAGCTGATCGGCCTGCGCGACGACCGCATGGTGACCAAGAAGACCGCCTTCGAAGGCAAGATCCGCCGCGCCGTGGAGGGCAATGCCAAACTCGGCGCCGAAGCCGGCAAGGTGTGGGACGAGATCTCTAACGCCTACCGCAAATGGAAACCGCTCGACAAGGAGTACGAAATTCTGGAGGGTTCGCCCGCGCCCGGATCGCGCCTCTTCCGCATGGCCCGCCAGATTGTGCGCGGCGAACCGCTGGATGATTCCGGCGACGCCATCAACGAAAGCGTGGAGACCATGATGCTCACCCAATACCTGACCGAACTGTCCGGCTTGGGTGAGAAGGAGTTGCAACTGAAGCCGATCAAGGCCGACGCCACGCCCGAGAAGGCCGCGAAAAAAATGGCGAAGGCCGAGAGGCGGGAGGATGCCGAATTGGCTGGCTCGGGCGAGAATCAAATGCCGCTCAAGCGCATCCTGGCCGGCGCCAGCCCTGCGCAAGCGGCGGAAAGAATGGTGAAGGACAGCAAGCTGAAAGATGCCGCCGGGCGCAAGGTGCTGGCCGCCAATCGCGACGCGGCCCTCAAATCGGGCGACCCGTTGATCGCTCTGGCTGCCACCATCGACGCCCCGGCGCTGCGCCTGCGCAAACAGCATGACGAGATCATCGGCACGCTGGAAGTTGCGGCCACCGAAAAAATCGCCCAGTTCCGCCTCAAGCTGTTCGGCGCCGCCGATTACCCCGATGGCACGGGCACGCCGCGGGTCGAGTTCGGAGTGGTCAAAGGCTACACCGACCGCGCCGCCATCGCCCAACCCTACGCCGCCACCTTCAGCGGCCTCTACTACCGCAAGGACAACGAAGGCCCGTGGCAGGTGCCCCAACGTTGGATCGACGCGCGCGAGGCACTGAATCCGGTGACGCAGCTCAATTTCGTGAGCACCAGCGATATCGGCGGCGGCGATTACGGCAGCGCCGCCATCAACCAGCGCGGCGAGTTAGTGGGCGTCACCTTCGACGGCAATCTGGAGAGCCTGCCGGTGACTTACCTTTACAGCGACGAACAGGCCCGCGCGGTCCACGTGGATGTGCGCGGCATCGCGGAAGCGCTGGATATCGTCTATAAGGCGGCCGACTTACTCAAAGAGTTAGGCGCGACGCCGGCACGCGGTGGCTCGTAAGGGCGCTTCCTTTCCGCAGGCAACGGCTTGCCCAGCCGCCGTTCTACCTTCCGCGATGGGCGCGGTACAGTCAGTTGACGAATTCCCGACATATCGTGATCGAGGGGCGGTTCGGCGCCACTTTCCGACAACCCTCTTCTGAACGTCGCATTAACGTTTGAGTTGAAGGACTCTTGCGCAAAGGGGTATCCGAACCCGGATCGCAGCACACTGGCATTCCCGCGCTTTGGCTGTGGATTAGTTGCGGTGAAGGTAGGTGACACGGCATCGGAAGATGGCCTGTTCGCGGGCCGCCGAATGGGGATGGGTATTACGCCCGTGATACGCCGGAGCAGTCAGCGGATCGGCGTGATCGCGAGTTGTTGGCAGATCTTGTTGGCCAGTCGATTGTCGATCTCCGCATGACGAGGGACCGGGGCTTTCGCACCGTTGGCTGGGTTACTGTATAGCGTGTGGCGGCCGCCCTCCCGGTCCAACCTGCACCCCTGGCGCTGCAGGTGCGCGATCAGTTCATGCCTCTTCAAACTCGGGACACCCCAACGTGGACGGAGAGCGGAACGAGTTCGATCAGGTCGGCGTCGGAGATGG
>JAPKZC010000303.1:1868-9156 GCA_026394025.1 Candidatus Solibacter sp. | reverse complement strand
GCGGGCCATCGCTCACCCCCTTGAATGCCGCGGGTACGTCGTTCTGGAAGAAGCTGACGATGCCCGGCATCTGTTCCAGTGCAATCTCGGTGTAGATCCGCGGCGGGTTCTTGAGGTTTTCACGCGCCGATTGAAACAGCCGCGGAACCAGTCTTTCCCTCGCGATCACCGATCTCAGCCGCACCGCCGCCGGCGCAAAGGTGCGGCTCATGATCACGAACACGGCGTTAGAGACGCCCGAGGAGTAGACATCCGGGTTCTTCTCCCACGGCCGGACCACTTCCAGTGTCAGCAACTGGCCTCGGATCTGCGCCAGCATCAGTTCCCGATCGGCCGCCGAGACCGGCGAGAGTCCGCGCGCATCGAAACTCTCCACTTCCTGTTCGAACTTGTGAAGTGCCGCCGTCTGCGCCTCGATTTCGGCGCGTGACCCGGACCCGAGCAGCGCATCGTACTGGTGGAACCCCGCCTGAGTACCAAGCACGGGGTCGTATCTGAACACCACTTCGTCAAAAATGCGGTCGGCCAACTTGTTAAATTCGCGGTCACGCTTTTCAGCGAGGCACACCCCGGCCAGCAGGAAAATCAAAACAATACGCGAAACCTTCATTGGTAGATTATAACGAGGCGTCCAGGCGTGAGCTTCCGCAGCCTCAAATCCCTGCAACTTCCCGTTGTTTCTTTCGTCTAATTAAGTAGGAGGCAAGGGCTATGAGCAACGCGGTTGACAGATTGAAGCTCGCCGAGGCAGTTCTGGCCCTCATCGAGCAGAAGCGCGCGGAAACCGGTGATGAGTTCCTCGGAGCCGCCATCGAGCGTGTGGTCCTGGACACCCAATTCCAGGAACTCGAAGCCGAAATCCTGGAGAATCCCGGCGCCATCGAGCCGTGGCTGATCCGGCGTCGTCGCGCCAGCGATTGACGCACTCTATCTCCAACCGCGGTCGTGAATTGCTATCCAAAGAGAGGATGTGGCTGCCCAGCGGCCATGATTATGATGGCTTATCGGACGGCACTGTGCCGTCATTTAGGTACTCTCTGGTGGACCAACTCGCGAAGCAGGCGGCCGAGATTGCTCTCCGGCTCGCCGCGCTCCCGGCCGATGGATTGCGCAACAATCTCGAAGCACTAAACTGCATCGAAGAACTGGCGATGCGGATTTTGAAGGAAGTTTCGGCGGTTCGTAGCAGCCGGAGTCATCCGGTGGGCGAAACCAGAGGAATGTGGCCCGCTATGCAACCCGCCCGCCGTCAGTGACTAACGTTCCGAACGGGTAACACCCCAAGCCAACACCCCCTGTCAAGGCAAGGTGGAAAGTTCCGCTTTCGAGCAAAGTAGCTACCACCCGTGATATGTTCGATGCGCAGTCGGAGTCGCGCCTGGTGCTGCTGCCCAAAGCCGACGCTACAGCTTGAAATGGCTCAACCTCTGACGTGAACCGGCTCTGCTATAATGTAGGGGTTCTGCCCGGCAATTCAGGTTTTCCTCATGTTCCTTAGTGTCAGAGAGTTGGAGCTGCGTAAGATCAGCTTCGACAAGATTTTCGAGTCCGGGCAGATTGAGTTCACGGGAGAAGGCCTGGAGCAGGGCTCCCCGTTACACGCCATCGGTTCGGCCGAATTGCTGCCGGAATCAGGCGGGCAACTGCGTGTTTGGGGGAGTTATACCGTGGAAATGGGGGCGCAGTGCGACCGCTGTCTGGTGCGCGCGCGCTTTCCGTTGGAAGCTGAATTCGATTTGTACTACCGGCCGGCCTCGGATGTTCCGGAAGCGGACGAGGTCAAGATCGACGCGGGCGAAGCGGAGATTGGATTTTACGAAGACGGCTTGGAACTGGAGGACATCCTCCGGGAGCAAATCCTGTTGGCGTTGCCGATGCAGCGCGTGTGCAGCGAGGCGTGTAAAGGAATCTGTCCCGGCTGCGGCAAGAACCGGAACGAGACCGCGTGCGATTGCAGACCCGAGGTGGACGATCGCTGGGGCGCACTCCGTAAACTGGAACTCTGAATATTGTGAAGCCCTGGCAAAGGGCGGTAGCTGGACGAAACTTGTTGAGGTAGAGATATGCCGAATCCGAAACGTAGACACTCCAAGAGGCGGACGAGCACCCGCCGCGCGCACGATGCCCTGAAGCCCTCTGGCCTTTCGGAGTGCCCCAATTGCCACGAGCCCAAACTTCCCCACCGCGTGTGTCCGAAATGCGGCCAGTACAAGGGTCGTGAAGTTGTCGAAGTGGTTGCGGAGTAACCCCACCCCGACATGCTGACCATTGCGCTGGATGCAATGGGCGGAGACCACGCCCCGAAAGCCGAAGTAGAAGGGGCGGTTCGAGCCGCCGGGAGTTTGGGCGTGAAAGTCCTCCTGGTGGGCCAGCAGGATGTGGTCCGTCGGGAACTGGAACAGCACGAAGGCTACCGCGAACTTCCCATCGAGATCGTACACGCCAGCCAACGCGTGACCATGGAAGACAGCGCCGCCAAAGCGGTGCGGTCCAAACGGGATAGCTCGATGCGCGTGGCCTCGCGGCTGGTACGCGACGGGTGTGCCCAGGGTTTCGTCTCGGCGGGCAACACGGGCGCCATCATGGCCACCGCCAAAATGGTGCAAGGCGTGGTGCCAGGCGTGGAGCGTCCCGCGCTGCTCGGCGTCTTTCCGACCATGCTGGGCACTCCCGTGGTGCTGGTGGACGTAGGCGCAAACGTGGATTGCGACGCGACCATGTTGGCGCAGTTCGCCGTCATGGGTGAGATTTATTCGCGCAACATTCTGCATCGCCCCAACCCCCGCGTGGGACTGCTCTCCATCGGGGAAGAAGAGCACAAGGGCAACGACCTCACACGCGCCGCCTGGCCCCTGCTCAAGAGCCTGCACATCAACTTCGTCGGCAACGTGGAAGGGCGCGATGTCTACGCCGGCAACGTGGACGTGATCGTGTGCGATGGCTTCACCGGCAACGTGGCCCTTAAGGTGAGTGAGGGGCTGGTGGACATGTTCAAGAAACTCCTGCGCGAATCGCTGGAAGCGACGATCAGCGGCAAGATCGGCTACGCGCTTTCCAAGAGCGCGCTCTCCAGTTTCCGAAAACGCCTGGACCATTCCGAATACGGCGGCGCTCCGCTGCTGGGCGTGCGCGGCGGGTGCATCATCGGGCACGGTTCTTCCAACGCCAATGCCATCAAGAACGCGATCCGCGTGGCGGCCGAGTTCTCCGGCGGCAACGTCAACCGGCAAATTGAAGAAGAACTGCTCCGGCTCAGCAAAGCCGGAGACTGAAGCGGCGGGCAGAGACAGGCCGGGAGGACTGGCCCAGTTCGCTACAATTCTGGTATGCGTATGCAACTGGCGGCGCTCCTGGTATGCGCGTCCGCCCTTTCGTTGGCCGCGGACTGGAAGCCCGCCGACAACCCACTCACCACGCCGTGGACCGCCAATGTCACAGCCGGGAACGCCCTCCCCGAGTATCCGAGGCCGCAATTGGTCCGCTCCAAGTGGACGAACTTGAACGGGCTCTGGGACTACGCCATCCGGCCCAAGGCGGAAGAGCGCCCCGCCGAATTCGAGGGTAAGATTCTGGTGCCGTTTGCCGTGGAATCCGCGCTCTCCGGAGTCAAGCGCCCGCTGACTCCGGACCAGCGTTTGTGGTATCGGCGCAGCTTCACCGCCTCACCGGCGAAGGGCACGCGCCTGCTGCTGCACTTCGGCGCGGTGGACTGGCGCGCCGAGGTTTTCGTCAACGGTAAAGCGGCTGGCCGGCATGAGGGCGGCTACGACCCGTTCACGTTCGATATCACGGACGCGCTAAAGCCGGGCGCACCACAGGAGTTGGTGGTCGCCGTCTGGGACCCCACCGATAGCGCGCTGCAACCGCGCGGCAAGCAGGTGCTCAATCCGAACGGCATTTGGTACACGGCGGTTTCCGGCATCTGGCAGACCGTGTGGCTGGAACCTGTCCCGGCGGCCCACATCCGCGAGATCGCAATGACGCCGGATATCGACGCACACCAGTTGCGGCTAACCGTGGCCACGGCGGACGCGGTGGATTTCACGGCGACGGCCAGGCTGCACGGCAAGGCAGTGGGCCGCGTCACGGCAAAGAGCAACGTCGAAGTGAAGCTGGCCCTCAGCCAGACCGAACTCTGGTCGCCCGATTCGCCCACGCTCTACGATCTGGATATCGCGCTGAAATCCGGCGACTCGGTGAAGAGCTATTTCGGGATGCGCAGCGTGGAGGCGCGGGCCGATGCGGCGGGGACCAACCGCATCTTGCTCAACCACCAGCCGCTGTTTCAAATCGGCCCACTGGACCAGGGATGGTGGCCGGACGGGCTGTACACCGCGCCCACCGACGAAGCCCTGCGTTCCGACATCGACACGCTCAAGAAGCTCGGTTTCAACATGGCGCGCAAGCACGTCAAGGTGGAGCCGGCGCGCTTTTATTACTGGTGCGACAAGCTGGGCTTCCTGGTCTGGCAGGACATGCCCAGCGCGATGACACGCACGCCACCGAGCAATGTCCGCAAGGGCGCCGCCGAGGACGCGCAGTTTCCGGCCGAACTTGCCGCAAGCTGGGAGCGCGAGCTGAAGTCGGTGATCCACAGCCTGATCAACGCCCCCTCCGTGATCGTGTGGGTGCCGTTCAATGAAGGATGGGGGCAGCACTCGACCAACGATGTCCTGAAGATGGTGAAGGCGCTCGACCCCACGCGCCTGGTGGATGGCCCGAGCGGGTGGGAAGATCGCGGCTGGGGCGATCTCAAGGATATGCACTCCTACCCTGGCCCGGAGATGTTCCCCGTCACGAAGGAACGGGTGAGCGTGCTGGGCGAGTTCGGCGGGCTGGGACTTCCGCTGGCCGGCCACTTGTGGTGGGACAAACGCAACTGGGGCTACAGGACCTTTGAGGATCGCGCAACGCTGCAAGCCGGGTATGAAGGCCTGATCGAGAAGCTCGCACCCATGGTGAAGCAGGGCCTCGCCGCCGCCATCTACACCCAGACCACCGACGTCGAAGGCGAAATCAACGGCCTGATGACCTACGACCGGAAAGTGGTGAAGTTCGATGCCGCGAAGCTGGCTGAATTGCACCGCAAGCTGATTCAATCCGTGCCGCGCTGACGCCATCGGTATAATACGGGGACAGGAGTACGACATGACCATCCGCAGATTCGCAGTGTGCGCTTTATTCGTCCTGGCAGTCGCGTCAGCTTTCGCCGCCGGCGTGGCCGGCAAGTGGACTGCCGCCATCGATACCCAGATCGGCGTGCAGAACTATACCTACGAGTTCCAGGTGGACGGCGAGAAGTTGACCGGGACTGCGAAATCCCAGTTTAGCCAGAGCCCGATCACCGAAGGTTCCGTAAAGGGAGACAAGATCTCATTCATCGAGACGCTGACCTATGAGGGTATGACGGTGCGCGTGGCATACACCGGAACCATCGCCGGAGACGAGATCAAGTTTAACCGCCAGGTGGGCGAATTCGCCAGCGAGGATTTCGTCGCCAAACGGGCCAAATAGAGGATAGAGGCGTAGATGGGAATTGGAATCCGCATCGAGAACCTGCAAAAGGTCTACGCCACTCCGCCGCCGATGGCGGGTGGCGGGGCGGGGTTTTCCTTCGCGACGGTGCGCTCCGGCCCCAAGGAGAAGTCGCCGAAGAAATTCGAACTGGTGGCGCTGGATGGTGTCTCTTTCGAAATCCGGGCGGGCGAAGTCTTCGGTCTGCTGGGTCCCAACGGCGCGGGAAAATCAACCACTATCGGTATTCTGACCACGCGCACGCAGCCCACCGGCGGGCGCGCGTTCATCGGCGACATCGACATCTGGAAGCAGCAGGTGAAGGCCAAGCGGCTGATCGGAGTGGTACCGCAGCGGCCCAATCTGGATTTTTCGCTGACGGCGCGCGAAATCCTGACCTTTCACGGGGCTTACTTCGGGCAGAACGCGCGCGAGCGGGAGCGGCGCGCCGATGAGCTGCTGGAGAAGTTCAAGCTGGCGGACCGCGCCACCCACATGGTGCGGACCTTCTCCGGCGGCATGATGCAGCGCCTCTCGATCGCGCGTGCCATGATGCACGCTCCGGAAGTGCTGTTTCTCGACGCGCCCAGCGCCGGCCTGGATCCGCAGACGCGCCTGCTGTTGTGGGAGATTGTTCGCGACTACAACCGCCTGGGCAAGACCATCGTGCTGACCACGCATTATATGGACGAGGCCGACTCACTTTGCGACCGTCTGGCGATCATCGATCACGGCCGCATCATTTCCCAGGGCACGCCGGCGGAACTCAAGGCCGCGATCCCCGGCGGCTACCTGCTGCGCCTGCGCTTCGACCGCGTCACGGAAGAACTGTTGACGGATTTGAGAAAACTGCCCGGCGTGACCGAGGTGCGGTCGCCGGACCCGGCATCGGTAGACGTGTACGCCGACCGCGGCGGCACGTTGATCGGGCCGATTGTCGGCACGGCGCAGGCGGCGGGCTTTGAACTACGCGACGTGCACATTGCCGAGCCCAGCCTGGAGACGCTGTTTCTGCATCACACCGGAAGGAGCTTGCGAGATTGAACTGGAAAACGTTTTACGCGCTGCTGTCGCGCGACGGGCACGTAGCGCGCCGCAATCTGCTTCCCACGCTGCTACAGAATCTGCTGCAACCGCTGTTGTTCACGTTTGTGTTTGGCAAGGTGATGACCAGCAGTGGGATCATGCCCGCTGCCTATAAGAGCATGCTGCTGCCGGGGGTGATGGCGATTAGTATGGTGCTTGCCGGAGTGCAGGCCGTGGCCATGCCGCTGATCACGGAGTTTCAGTTCACCCGCGAGATTGAGGATCGCCTGCTGGCGCCGATCGAAATCGGCTGGCTGGCGGTGGAAAAAATCGTGGCCGGGATGATTCAGGCCATGGTGGCGGGACTGGTTGTGATTCCGGCCGCGTGGCTGATCATGGGGTCGGGGGTCAAGCTCGATTTCGGCAGGCCAATCGAGTTCCTGTTAGTGGTGTTGCTGGTGGCGCTGTTTTCGTCGGCGGGAGGGCTGGCGCTGGGTTGCAGCGTGGGACAAACGCAGATCGGCCTGATGTTCAGCCTGGTGCTGGCGCCGATGATGATGTTCGGCTGCGCCTACTATCCGTGGAGCGCGCTGGAATCGTTCCCCATTTTGCACGTGGCGGTGCTGGTGAACCCGTTGGTATACGCCAGCGAGGGTCTGCGCGGGTCGCTGGTCCCGCAGGTACCGCATATGAATACGCTGCTAGTGATCGGCGCGCTGTCGGTGATCGATCTCGGGTTGTTGTATCT
>JAPKZC010000303.1:0-1840 GCA_026394025.1 Candidatus Solibacter sp. | reverse complement strand
TTCACCAGAAGGCAGTAAGTTAAGCAAGGTCCAAAAGGCATCGGGCGCCGGCAGATCCGCGCTTGATGCGACTTACAATGAGCTACATGCTGGTCCGCCGCGATTTCCTGAAAAGCCTGGCCGCGCTTCCGGCGGCCGGCGTACCCTCTGAATCCGCCGCCGAGGAACACCTGCCCGCCGTACGCCCCATCACGCACGGCCCCCGGTTCCACTGGTTCGGCTACTACGACAAGCTGCAATTCGACCCCACCGGCCGTTACGTGCTGGGCATGGAGTCCACCTTTGAGAACCGCTCCCCGCTAGCCAACGACGTCATCACCGTCGGCATGATCGATCTGGCCAACAACGATCGCTGGACGCCCTTCGGCGAAAGCCGCGCCTGGTGCTGGCAGCAAGGTTGCATGCTGCAATGGCTGCCCGGTTCGCGCTCCGAGGTCATCTGGAACGACCGCGAAGGCGACGGCTACGTGTGCCACATCCTCGATGTGCACTCGCGCAAAAAAGCGGACGCTTCCCGCACCCATCTACGCCCTCAGTCCCGACGGCACGTGGGCGCTCGCCCCGGATTTCAGCCGCTTGCACGACTGGCGTCCCGGTTACGGCTACGCCGGCGTCCCAGACCGCAATGCCAAGGTGCTGGTCCCGCGCGATGCGGGCATCTGGCGCATGAACCTGGAAACCGGCAAGTCCAGTCTGGTTTTCCCCATCGCCGAGGCCGCCAAAATCCCTTACAGCGCGGATTGGACCGGCGCCAGCCACTGGTTCAACCATCTGCTCTTTTCCCCGGACGGAAGCCGCTTCAGTTTCCTGCATCGCTGGGGCACGCGCCAACCGAACGGCAACGTCCCGTTCACCACCCGCATGTTCACCGCGCGGCCGGATGGCACCGACGCATACGTGCTCGACCCCAACGGCGACACCTCGCACTACATCTGGCGTGACCCGCAACACATCCTGGCGTGGGCCAGGCATCCTTCGCACGGCAACAAGTTCTATCTGTTTCGGGACAAGACGGACCGAGTGGAGGTCGTGGGGCCGGACGTGATGACGGTCAACGGGCATTGCACCTATCTGCCCGGCAACCGTTGGATATTGAATGACACCTATCCCGACAAGCAGCGCGACCAGAATCCCTACCTGTATGAAGTGGCGAGCGGCAAGCGGGTGCCGTTGGGACACTTCCGCGTGCCGCCTGAATACGCCGGAGAGTGGCGGGTGGATACGCACCCGCGCTTCAGCCCCGACGGCCGCAAGGTGACGATCGATTCCCCGCATGGGGGCAGCGGCCGCCAGATGTACCTGATCGAAATCGGCGAGATTGCCGGATGAGTTACCGTAGGTGCTTGTTAAAGAGCTCGAGCGTGCGTTCCCAGGCCAGCTTGGCCGCTTTCTCGTCGTAGCGCGGAGTTGTATCGTTGTGGAAGCCGTGATTGGCGCCCTCGTAGATATAGCCCGCGTGGGTCACCTTGTTGGCCTTCAACGCTTCTTCATACGCCGGCCATCCCGCGTTCACGCGCGTGTCCAGCCCCCCGTAGTGCAACAACAGGGCCGCCTTGATCTTGGCGACATCCGCGGCCGGCGGTTGCCCGCCATAGAAGGGAACCGCCGCCGCCAGGTCGCTGCCCAGACGGACTGCCAGCGTGTTGGCGATGGCCCCGCCAAAACAGAAACCCACCACACCGATTTTGCCCGTGCAATCCGGCCGCGCCTTCAACCACCGCGCCGCGGCCACGAAATCCTCGGTCATCTTGGGCCGGTCCACCTTGCCGAAGGCCGCGCCGCCCTTCTCGTCATCGCCCGGATAGCCGCCCACGCTGGTCAGCCCGTCGGGAGCGAACGC
>JAPKZC010000725.1:1081-2077 GCA_026394025.1 Candidatus Solibacter sp. | reverse complement strand
GTTGACGGTCACCTTCACCAACCTGAGCGACGGGGCCACCAACTACACCTGGACGTTCGGGGACGGCAAGAGTAGCACAGTCGAGCATCCCGCGAACACGTACACCAAGGCCGGCAGCTATACCGTCACGCTGACAGCCATTGGTGCCGGCGGCACCAACAGCCTGACCCGCGCCGATTACATTGTGGTGACCAATGCGCCGCCGTCCATCACGGACCAGCCGCTTAACCAGACCGTCAAGCGAGGAAGCAATGCGACTTTCAATGTGACGGCCACCGGCACGCCGCCGCTGGGCTATCAGTGGCGCTTCAATGCGGCAGCGATTGCCGGGGCCACCGCCAGCAGTTACACGCGCGCCAGCGCGCAATGCACCAACGCCGGCGACTACGACGTGGTGGTGACCAACGCAACCGGCAGCGTGACCAGCAGCGTCGCCACCTTGACGGTGATCGCGCCGCCCGCGATTGCCGTTCAGCCAACGAATCAGACGATCATGGCCGGTTCGGACGCCACCTTCACCGTGACCGCCACCAACGCGTGCGGCGGCGGCTTGACGTATCAATGGCGGTTTAACAGGACGGGCATTGCCGGGGCCACTGCCCCGAGTTTTACGCGTACCAATGCCCGGTACCCGCACGGCGGCAACTACGACGTAGTGGTGACCAATGCCGCCGGCAGTGTGACCAGCAGCGTTGCCGTCTTGACGGTGATTACGCAGCCGGAAGTGACGTTTGTGGCAGGCAGCACCAATGGGCCGCCCGAGGCTCAAGTCCTGGTCCCGGTTCAGGTGAACGGGTTTACCAATATCAGTGTGTTCCAGTTCTCGCTGCACTGGAGCAATACCGCGGCGGCGTATGTGGGAGTGGAACAGTTTGGGCTGCCGGGGCTGGCGGGGGGCAACTTTGGGACGACCCTGACCAACAACGGGACGTTGACGGTGTCGTGGGCTGATCCGGACGGACTGAGCAAGAGCGTGGCGAATGGGACCACGATCTT
>JAPKZC010000725.1:0-1070 GCA_026394025.1 Candidatus Solibacter sp. | reverse complement strand
CCACGATCTTTGCCGTGCGGTTGCGGCTGATTGGCTTGCCCGGGACCAGCAACAGCGTGTGCATTGGCGGGACGCCCACGGTGATTGGAGCGGCAAACTTTGATCTGGAGCCGGTGCCGGTGGGGACGGTTTGCGGGCAGCTGACGGTGAATCGCCGGCCGGTGGCCTTCAGCCAGAGTTTGACCAACGCGGAAGACGCGCCGCTGGCGATCACGCTGACGGGTTCGGACGTGGACCGGCCGGTGACCAACTTCACGGTGCTGAGCGCACCCACCAACGGGACGTTGAGCGGCACGGCGCCGGAGCTGACCTACCTGCCGGCGACCAATTACTACGGGCCGGACAGCTTCACCTTCACAGTGGATGACGGTTCGCTGACCTCGGAAGTGGCGACTGTCAGCATCACGATCACCAACGTGAACGACGCGCCGGTTCTGGCATCCATATCGGATCGAACGGTCCACGCGGGCAGTACCCTCGTCATCACTAACCGCGCCAGCGACCCAGACGTGCCGCCACAGAGTCTCGTCTTCAGCCTCACCGCCGCGCCCGTCGGGGCGAGCATTGGCACCAACGACGGGGTGTTCAGGTGGACGCCGGGCGAAAGTTATATTGACACAACCAACTCGGTCACGGTGCGCGTCGCGGACAACGGCACGCCCAGCCTGGACGACGCGAAGAGCTTCTTGATTGCCGTCGTCGCACGGCCGCTGATTGAATCCATCTCCCTGTCCAACAACATCGTGTGGCTTACTTGGAGCGCGATTTCGGGTCAGACGTATCGTGTGCAATTCAAGGAAGCATGGGAGAATCCCCACTGGACCAATGTCGCGCCTGACGTGCGGGCCAGCGGGTCAACCGTTTCAGCGACAAACAACGTCGGCTCAGCGGCACAGAAGTTCTACCGCGGGATGCTCGTCCAGTGATCGCTTGTGAATGAATATGTGCCAGAAGCATCAACCAGAGAACCCTGGTCATCAGAAGGAAAAGCGCCATGACAACTAAGTGCCGTCTCAGCAAAGTTGGCCATTGTCTGCGCCGCGTGGCTGGCGCTGGCTTCGGGCAGGAAC
>JAPKZC010000245.1 GCA_026394025.1 Candidatus Solibacter sp. | reverse complement strand
GGAGTAAGCTGCATAAGGGGTTGCCTCGGTAATCGGTTTTGTTTAGCGACAACAGATTACCGCAGCGCAGCCCCTTTTTAACAATTTTCTTCAGATTTGTTTTCGCTGCCTTCCTGCCCCCCGAGTTTTGCAAGTGGCTCGAGTGTGATGTGATGGACTTGCAGAACTCGCCGGAAGTGGCCTCCGCCCTTGTGAAACACCCTGTTTTCATTGGGCCAGCAGGCATTTTCTTCGTCTCCGGCCCGATTAGGCGACAGAAACACCCCGCGGCGCGCCAAGAGGGGGCACGCAGGTAAACCCTGAAACCGAGGAAGTGAAGAATATTCTCATTCGCCGCGGCAACGAGTGGCACGCCCCAAATTAAACCGTGGTCGACGTTCGACATGTCGTGATGGTCGAGCCTGTGTCGCCCGGATCGAAAGTGGCGGAACTGATCGCGGCACTCAAGAACCAGAGGCAGTAGGGGCCCTCGCCGAGGTTTTCGGGCAGGGAGGCGGATCGGCCTGATGACGGATTGCGCCGTTCAACCCCGGTAAAACCCCGATCGCCCCGTACGTCTCGGCGACGCCCTTCGGATGTGATTTAATAACAGAATCTGCGCCGTATGTTTCCAGTCAAACACCTGCGCCGCGCGTTGCTGGCCGCACACCGGCGCACCCGCGAACTGCGAATGATTGCAAAGGGGTTGGCCTCTACCGGCCATCCCATCCTGGCGCACGTGATTCCCATGCGCCGCTGTAACCTGGCGTGCACCTACTGCAACGAGTTTGACGATTTTTCGAAGCCCGTCCCGATGGACGCCATGTATGCGCGGCTGGACCATCTGGCGTCGCTCGGCACCACCATCATTACTATCTCCGGCGGCGAGCCCCTGCTGCACCCCGATCTCGACCTGCTGATCGCCCGCGTGCGCAGCCACGGCATGATCGCCGGCATGATCACCAACGGCTACCTGCTGACCGCGGAGCGGATCCAGCGTCTCAATCGCGCCGGCCTGGAGCATTTGCAGATCTCCATCGACAACATCATGCCGGACGGCGTTTCCAAGAAGAGCCTCAAGGTGCTGGACCGGAAACTGCTCCTGCTGGCGGAATACGCCGATTTTCACGTGAACATCAACTCCGTGGTCGGGGGGGGCATTCAGACTCCCAAGGATGCCCTGGTAATCGGCCAGCGCGCGCTCGAACTGGGGTTCACTTCCACCGTCGGTATCATTCACGATGGCGACGGACAGCTCCAGCCGCTGGAGGACGAAGAGCGCGAGGTCTACCTGGCCATGCGCGCCATGGAGAAATCCAGTTACGCGCGCATCAATGGCTTCCAGGACAACATCGCGCATGGCAAAGAGAACCACTGGCGGTGCCGTGCCGGCGCCCGCTATCTCTATATTTGCGAAGACGGCCTGGTGCACTACTGTTCGCAGCAGCGCGGCTACCCCGGCAAGCCGCTGCTCCAGTACACCGTGGAGGACATCCGGCGCGAGTACCGTACCGCCAAGGAGTGCGCCCCGCGCTGCACCGTCGCCTGTGCGCATCAGACCGGCGCCATGGACTACTGGCGCGATCCCCAAACCCTGCCGGTGTCGCCGGTGGGACCGAGTCACACCGCTCCGCTGGTGCAGTTGCAGCCGAAGTAGGCACTTCGCGCAGTGTCTCTAATGTGCTAGATTTTTAGCAGTATGCTGAGAATTCAGCACCTCCTGCCGTTTCTCCTGCTCACCGGATGCGCCGTCCGGCAGCCATTCCCAGCGACATGGCGTCTGTCGGGCCGCACGCTGATGCCTCCCGGTGTGGCCGCCGACCTCGCGCAGCGCACCTTCACCGCTGCCATCCCCGGGAAATCGCGCTGCCCTGAAAGCGATGCCATCACGGTACAGCCACGAAGATCGCGCCTGCGGGTGACCGTGCGCCGCGACGCGCTGGTCAAACAGCCGCGCGGGTGGCTCACCACCTGGACGGAGCAGGCGGAAACGCAGGGGTGTATCGCACCGGGCCAGGGCGCGGTGCTGGCGGCGCGAATTGTCGAATCGGTCGCGCTGCCCAGTGGAGCCGACCTGCGTCTGCTGCGCGTGGACGGCATGCCGAACTACGTCGAAATCGGCGCCGGCAACCGCTTGCAGGTGATCAGTCCAATCCTGCGCGCCGGCGCGAGTCCGGATGCGCCGCTTTTCGATACCGGCAAGGTTTCCGCCGAAGGTGGCGGCTTGACGGTGGAACTGAAGTCGAGTCCCGACCTGATTGGAGTAGAGAGCGCGTGGTACGACCTTCGCCCGAAGACCGAAGGACGCGGGTTCACGATCGTCGCGTCGTCCGCCGAGACCAATATCCAGGGCAGGGTGGAAAGCCGGCCCGCGCCCGCCAACAACTTCTTCCAGTTCGCCCCGGAGTTGGGTTTCTACCGCCTGTTTTACAAGGCGGATCAGAGCGAAGTCCTGGTGGCGACCGGCACACGCGCGGCACTGCCCACAGATCCGGAAGCCTGCGACCGGCCGGGCGGTGCCGTCTGCCTGGCCATCCCGCGCGGTGTCGGAGTCAATCCCTATCTGCTGGTGAATGTAAACGGAAGCCCCGTCGCGGTGGGTATCGGATCGGACCTGCGCGGACTCATCCGCACCATGCGGCAGAGCGCCGACAAAGTTGTGGCCACGCTGGCAATTACCAGGTTGTGGGCCGGCAAACCCGTGGCGCTGGAATTCGACCGCTCCCAGCCGGACGTACTCAGTCTGGTGTTGACGGGTAACGAGCAGATCCGCTGGTAGCGCGACCACCACAGGGGTCCGTCCGTTGAAAAGCGGGCAACCGGCCGGGCATGTCTGCTCAAATAGCACTTCGAGCAGTTCCGGGGATACACCTCTCCTCTTCCAAAGCTACGAACGAATCGGCGCATTAGAAAAGGTATCCGCACAGAATGCTGACCGGTTGCCAGCTTGTTGAGGATTCGGCAGTTTCGCCGTGTGTTTAAGAGGTAGTTGTGGAAATCCTATGCCAAACTAACGTCTTCCGCCTGCAAACCCTTCGGGCCTTTTTTGACAACAAATGACACACGCGCGCCTTCGTCGAGCGAACGATAGCCGCTGGCTTCAATAGCGGAGAAATGGACGAAAACGTCTTCGCCATTCTCGCGCTGGATGAATCCGAAGCCTTTTGCGGCGTTAAACCACTTCACGGTACCTGTTTCTTTCATGTTTCCTCTACTTCATCTTACGATGGTTTTTTCAAAATCTGGGAGACGTCGCACCTGCGCGCGTTCCCGGCCCCGATGCTTTGCAGCCCCTCGACCGGGGCCCGACCGGGGGCCATGAGAGCCATTTCACTATACAAGGGTCCGCGCCCGGTTACAAGTAGGCCGCTCCGGCGACTGCGGCGCGCCTCAAGATCACGCTCCCCTGTTCACCGAAGTGGACTTGTGCCCCCCAGGCATTTCAGCATAGGTTGAGTCATGTCCAGTTGGGCCGGCGCCGCCTCTTCGTCCTGCTCCGCGCCACGCTCGCCTTTCTGACGGGCGCGCATTCCGCGGCCCCCACACAGTGCCAGTCCAAGCAGATCCTCCCAGACTGTGTTGGACAGCGAATAGGGAGGAGACCCTATTCGGCTCATCCTTGAACACTCGTTCCCTCTCTACGAAACAGTTCTCAACAAAGGAAGGACCATATGGCAACTGTGATGGACCCAGTAACCAGAACAGGCGAGAACCGCGAAACCGGTTGGGTAAATCGCCTCTTCACCAGTGAAGGGTCGACTCCGGAATACCAGGAGCTGAAGTTCACGCTCCACCGGAAACTGCTGGACCGGATCAACCTGGAGGCGCTCTCCTCGATGTCCGGCGAACGCGTCCGCACGGAAGTGCGCACGGCCGTCGCCAGACTGGTGGAAGAAGAGAAGACGCCGCTGAGCCTGGTGGAAAAGGACCGGGTGATTGAAGAGATTCTGGACGAGGTGTTCGGCCTCGGCCCGCTGGAACCGCTGCTGCAAGACCCCACCATTAGTGACATCCTGGTGACCACGCCGCACCGAGTGTACGTGGAACGCGGCGGCAAACTGTACCGCACGCCGGTGGAGTTCAAGGACGACGCCCACCTGCTGCGCATCATTGAAAAGATCGTCTCGCGGGTGGGCCGCCGTGTGGACGAATCGTCGCCCATGGTGGACGCGCGCCTGCCGGATGGCTCGCGCGTCAACGCGGTGATTCCGCCGGTCGCCGTGGACGGGCCGCTGCTCTCCATCCGCCGTTTCGGCCGCCACGCGCTCAAAGGCGAAGATCTGGTGGCGAAGTACGCCATGACCGAGGGTATGCTGGAACTGTTGAAAGGCTGCGTCAGAGCGCGCCTCAACATTCTGATTTGCGGTGGTACGGGCTCCGGTAAGACCACCCTTCTCAACGCCGTCTCTTCTTACATCCCGGAAGACGAGCGCATCGTGACGATTGAAGACGCCGCGGAATTGCGCCTTCAGCAGACCCATGTCGCGCGCATGGAAACCCGGCCCGCGAACGTGGAAGGCACCGGCGCGATTCATATCCGCCAACTGGTGATCAACGCGCTCCGCATGCGCCCCGACCGCATCATCGTGGGAGAGGTCCGCGGCGAGGAAGCGTTGGACATGTTGCAGGCCATGAACACCGGTCACGATGGATCGCTCACCACGCTGCATGCCAACACCCCGCGCGACGGTCTGGGCCGCCTGGAAGTGATGGTGGGCATGGCCAACGCCAACATGGGAATCCGCTCGATTCGCCAGCAGATCGCCAGCGCCGTGGACTTGTTCGTGCAGACTTCGCGTTTCAGCGATGGAACACGACGCGTCACGCACATCACGGAAGTGGTCGGCATGGAGCAGGACATCATCACGCTGCAGGACATCTTCCTGTTCGAGAAGACGGGCATCACGGAGAGCGGAAAAGTGCGCGGGCGATTCCGCGCCACCGGCATCCGGCCCAAGTTCTACGATCGCCTGAAGACGTGCGGCATCACGTTGCCCACGCAGATGTTCCAGACGGTAGTGGAAATCAACTAGGGACGGCCATTCAACGCAGAGGCATAGCGCGGCAGAGCCGCAACCAAATTGAAGAGGCGTTC
>JAPKZC010000729.1:1226-2938 GCA_026394025.1 Candidatus Solibacter sp. | reverse complement strand
GGTGGGCGGCTACTTCGCAACTGGCCACAGCGCCGCGGAGAGCAGGGAATTCATTCGCTCCATCGACTGGAGTAGTGTCTTCAGTGCGAGCGCGCCCTACGAGAATCTGCTCTTTCGCCGCAAGGAGGATCGGCGCCAGTTTCAGAACTCGCTCGAGTTTGGACTGAAGGGCGGCTTCCGCCTGCCTTCGAGTCTGTCTTCCGGCAATGCTGTCTCGCTGGTGATCAGCCGCATCGCCGCGCCGTATCCCGACATGGCCAGCTTCAGCGACCTGCCCATCCCGTTTCGCTGCGTGGCTGTGGACCTGATCGCCGGCCGTTCGGTTGTTTTCGACTCCGGCAGGCTCCAGACTGCCTTGCGCGCAACAATGTCGATACCCGCGGTTTTTTCGCCGCTGCCCGTGGGTGAGAAGTTGTTCGTCGATGGCGGAGCGTTGAATAATCTGCCTGTCGACGTGGCGCAGCAGATGGGTGCCGAGTACACGATCGCCGTCGTCCTGGACGGCCCGCCGGTCGACAGAAAATCGCTCGACAATATGTTCGGCGTCGCCGCTCGGTCGATCAGCGTAATGATTTCCGATAACGAGTTGCGCAACCGCAAGGCGGCCAATCTCGTGCTCGCGCCCGATCTCAAGGGACTCTCCGGAGGGGACTGGCGTTCTCGATGAGCGAAGAGGAATGGCGCCGGCACACCGCGGAACTTCAGAAGAAACGCAGGCCGGAGACGATCACGCCGAAGTTCATCGATGTGGATGGAGTCGAGGGCTACGTCAAGACGCAGATGACTGATTTTCTGGTGCGGCACGCCGCGGACAAACCGCTTGACCGCGTCGAACTGGAGACTTCGCTGACACGTTTGACCGGAGTCGGGCCCTATCAAAGCACGAGTTACGATTTCGCCCGCAAGGAGGGCGCCGATGGCCTGGCGGTGAACATCGTGCCGAAAAGTTGGGGCCCCCCGTTCTTGAATCTCGGCATCAATATCGAGGGTTCCGACACGGCGAACATCCGCTTCGGATTCGGCGGGCGGCTAACTTTCATCAACATCGGCAGCTACGCTTCCGAGTGGCGCACCGATTTCAGCGTCGGCTTGAATAACTCGATTTCGACAGAGTTTTACCGGCGGATCCGCGGCGGCAAGTGGTTCGTCGCGCCGCGCCTCTTCATCGGACAGAGCCGCGCCGATGTATACGAAGGCAATACTCGCACGGCGGAGTTGAAAGCCCGTGACCGCGGCTTTGGAACCGACATAGGTTATGCCACCTCGCGGTTCTCCGAGTTCCGCGCCGGCTATACCTACGATCATACGGGCGCTTCGGTGAAGACGGGAACGCTCCCGGAAGGCCTGAATGTGGAACCCGCCAACTTCCAGACGGCGCGGATTCTCTATGCCTACGATCATCAGGACAACGCGGTCATCCCGCGCCGCGGATTGCGGGCGGTCAGCGACCTGCGTTGGAACTTCCATTCGCACCGTTCCTTTGCGCAGTACGGTTACATCGACCAGCGCTTTTCGTATGCGAAGTTCTTCAACGCGCGCTACGGATTGATCAGTACGCTGAACGGCGGTGCGCTGATCGGCCCCAGGTCGTACTTTCCACCTTTTGTTCTCGGTGGCCCGGGCCAGATGTCTGCCTATGGCCGCGGCCAGCTACGCGGCGACCGCTATTACCTGGGCAGCTTCGAGGGGCTGCGCGCTTTTTCTACGGAGCG
>JAPKZC010000729.1:650-1156 GCA_026394025.1 Candidatus Solibacter sp. | reverse complement strand
TTGGGCCAGGCGTTCCGGTCCATCGAGGATGCCAAGCCGGCTCACGATGGCGTGCTGGGGGTGGTGGGCAAGACTGCGGCAGGGGTCGTCTTTTTTGGCTTCAGCCTGGGTACGGAGGGGAATCGGAAAATTTTCTTCCGGATCGGCAGGTCATTCTGAGCAGACGATGCGCTGCCCGGGGCGGGATCATTCATTCGGAATGATGCTGCCGCCCCGGATAGGTGCTACGCGGGAAATCCTTATTTGCCGATTTTCAAACGGCGCGCCACTTCGTTCCAGTTGACTACGTTCCACCACGCGCCGATGTAATCCGGACGCCGGTTCTGATACTTCAGATAATAGGCGTGCTCCCACACGTCCAGGCCCAGCACGGGGAACTTGCCGTCCATCAGCGGGCAATCCTGATTGGCGCTGGAGATCACTTCAAGACCGGCGCCAGACTTCACCAGCCAGGCCCAGCCCGAACCGAAGCGCGTGGCTGCCGCGGTGTTGAATTTTTCCTTGCA
>JAPKZC010000729.1:0-608 GCA_026394025.1 Candidatus Solibacter sp. | reverse complement strand
GTCGAACCTGCCGAAAGACTGGTGGATAGCCGCAGCCACCTCGCCCGTGGGCGCTCCGCCGGCCTTCGGACCCATCACCTGCCAGAACAGCGAGTGGTTGTAATGGCCGCCGCCGTGGTTGCGGACGGCGGTGCGGATCGCCTCCGGCACGGCCGCGCAGTTATTGGCGAGGAGATCTTCCAGGCTCTTGCCCGCCAGATCGGGAGCGGATTCCAGTGCCTTGTTCAAATTCGTTATGTAGGCCTGGTGATGCTTGCCGTGATGGATCTCCATCGTCGTCTTGTCGATGTGTGGCTCCAGTGCGTCGAACGAGTAAGGGAGCGCCGGTAAAGTGAACGCCATGCTATGCCTCCAGTGAGTGATGTCCGCGGCGGACGATTATCCGCCGTCTCACTCACTTAGATGTAGCTCAGGCGAAAAAGCTGCTGCTTTTCTCGAAAGCGTCGGCCAGGCGGAACATTTCCGTCTCGCCGAAGTGCCTGGTGAGGATCTGCATGCCCACGGGCAGGCCGCCGGCTGTCTTGCCGCACGGGACGCTCATACACGGGATGCCGGCCAGGCTGCCGGTGATCGTGTAGATGTCGGAAAGGTACATCGCCAGCGGGTCG
>JAPKZC010000848.1 GCA_026394025.1 Candidatus Solibacter sp. | reverse complement strand
GGGACCGCCAATCAAATCTGCGCTGCGGACCGCATTCGACCGGCTGAAATCGGAAATCGACGCATGTTGCGAGGAGCAGCGCTTAACTGCCTAAACTTGACGCATTCGAATTACAATTCTTTGGACAAGGACTCTAGCGTCAACTCCACACCGGGCGAGGCATACGCGGCAAGCAGACGAAACGTCACGCCATAGGTTCCCGTTCCCGAGCAATGCGGCACGCCCAGCTCGGCCCATGAGCCAACCGCTCCACCGTCTTCTCCGTGCGCGGGAAGCGGGCGCCCTCGAGCTTCAGTTGCCACGGTCCCGGGATCTCGACCGGCGGCAGGGCTGCGCGGCTGCGCTTTGCGGGCTCAAGGGGCAGTCCCGGTGCAAAAACGAAGAAACGCGACTCCCACGGTGCCAGATCGACCGCGAGGTGAGTGCGTCCATCGCGCTCCTCGATTCCGACCGGTTCGATTCCCCCGTCCATCCCGTTCCACACCTGCGCCCGCTTCCCGCGCACGGCGAACGATACGGTCTCGCGGCTTGGTTCCGCCTGCATGTTGGCCACGAAGAAGATGTCCGCCTCGCCCGCCCGCCGGTGGTGGAACGTGAGGCCGTCGCTCTGGCGGCGACTCTCCCTCAGGAAATCGAGGCTGATGTACTTGCCCAACGTTTCGAGAAGTTGGATCTGGCCCGGCTGAAGCGGTGGCGTTTTCCGCGGCGGCTGTTCATTGGAAACGAATGGCACATTGGTGAATTTGTAGCCGGGGATGAAATGCGCGCCACGCCCGGGCCGCCAGATGGATTCCACGAGCCGCCGCAACTCGTCGTCGGCTGCACGCCAGTCCGCCATTCCAGTGGCACGTGAGGGCAGACTGTCGAGCGCGATCGCCACCCCGCCCGCATCGACGAAGCGGCCGATGGCGCGCAGGGTCGCTATCGGGATCGACTGGCTACGCTGTAGGATCAGCGCGCGGTAGGCCTGGCCCCGCACGAGCAGGCGCCCGCCGTCGAAGCGCGCGGCGAGAAAGTCGCGACGCGTGGCGCTTCGGTTCGGCATTGGCCGAATCGTAACACGGCGACTCGCGCCACGATACACTGGACAGGAGTTTAGGATCCGCAATAGGCGCCGCGGCCCGATACACTCTCTTGGGAAGCGGATGGACACGGACGGAGGTCGAAACATGAATGGATCGCGAAGAGAATTCCTTCAGACGGGGGCCGTATCTCCTCTTGCCGTGGCCGCCGCGGCGGCGCAGGCGGCGGCCGCGCGACCGAATCTGGTGCTGTTCATGCCGGAAACCGTGCGCTCCGAGAGCCTCTCCTGCTACGGCCACCCCGTGGCAAAAACGCCGAACGTCGACCGGCTGGCGAAAGAGGGAGTTCGCTTCGAGCAGTGCCACGCCCAGAACCCGGTCTGTTCCCCCTCGCGCTGCAGCCTGCTCACCGGATGGCCCGTCCACGTACGCGGCCACCGCAGCCTGTTCTATCTCTTGCGCCCCGATGAGCCCCAGATGTTCCGCTACCTGAAGCAGCAAGGCTACGACGTGTTCTGGTACGGCAAGAACGATCTGCTGGCGCCGGGCAGCTTTAAGGACAGCGTCACTGAGTACGCCTCGCCGCGTGGCACCAAGCCCGAGCCTGGCAATCCGTGGCCCCAGACCGATCCGCACTTCTATTCCTTTCTCTACGGCCCGTCGGGCGATCGCCGCGACACCGACGACTACGCCAAGGTCCAGGCCGGCATCCGCGCGATTGAACGTGCCGAGCGGCCCTTCTGCCTCTTTCTGCCGCTGCGCTTCGCCCACCCTCCATTCTGTGCCCCGGCGGATTTCCATGACATGTACGATCCGGCCAAGCTGCCGCCCCTGCGCCCGCCCGACCTCGCAGGCAAGCCCAACTTCCACCGCCTGATCCGCGAGACGCGTCGCATTACGGCGTTGGACGATGCCGCGCTGCGCAAGATCCAGGCCGTGTATCTGGGCATGATCAGCTACAGCGATTGGCTTCTGGGCGAGATGCTGGAGGCACTGGAGCGCCTGGGACGCGCGCGCGACACTGCCGTGTTCTATTTCTCCGACCACGGCGAGTGGGGCGGCGATTATGGCTTGGTCGAGAAGTGGCCCAGCGCACTCGACGACACCATGACTCGCGTTCCCCTGATCGTCCGCGCCCCGGGAGTGAAGCAGGGCCACGTCTCGCGGGAAATCGTGGAACTCTACGATGTCATGCCGACCTGTCTGAGTATGGCTGGTATCAAGCCGGGCCACACTCACTTCGCCCGCAGCCTGGAGCCCCAGTTGCGCGGAGAACCAGGCGACCCCCGGCGGGCGGCCTTCTCCGAAGGCGGGTACAACGTCTACGAACCGCAGTGCTTCGAGCCGGGCCCCGCGGACGCGGATCCCAAGGGCATCTACTATCCCAAGGCCAAGCTCCAGAACGACCGCCCCGAGACCATCACGCGGGCGTCCATGGTCCGTACCACCGAGGCCAAACTGATCTACCGGCCGGACGGGGAGAGCGAACTGTACGACCTGGCCCGCGATCCCCGCGAACTGCACAACCTCTTCGGGCAGCGCGGCTCCGCTTCAGTGCAGGCCGGTCTGGAGCGGCGGCTTCTGGACTGGTACGCGCGCACCGCGGACACCGCCCCGGTGGACAAAGACCCACGGGGGTTTCCGCCCAAGGCGTAGCGCTGTTCATCTCCACGCCGGGAGTTATCATGCAGCCATGACGTTGGCCGGATTATCCCGCCGGGATGCCCTGTGCGCCCTGGCCGGGACCGCAATGACACAGGCGGCGCGCGCTGCCGCAAGCCGCCCCAACATCCTCTTCATCCTGATGGACGACCTGGGCTACCCCAGCCTTTCCTGCTTCGGCAACCGCTTCGTGCCGACGCCGAATCTAGACCGGCTGGCGAAAGAAGGCGTGCGCTTCACGCAGGCCTACGTCACACCGCAGTGCACGCCAACCCGTTCCACGCTACTGACCGGGCAGTACACGGCGCGCAATAAGATGTGGCATGTGATTCCCTGGTACGGCTATCCGAGCGCGCGTGTCACGGAACCGCCGTATGGCGAGAATCTATCGCGTGACGCGTTCACCATGGCGAAGGGCCTGAAGGCTGCTGGATATGCCACCGCGTGCATCGGGAAGTGGCACCTCACCGCCAACCCGGACGGCAATTACATCGGCCTCAACCCCGAGGCTTCGCACCACTATGGCTTCGACGTCACCCAGACGCCCGCGAAGATCCCCAACGAACACAATACCGGCGACAAGTCCGTCACCCGCTTCACCGAGGAAGCCATCGCGTTCTTCGAAGCCAATCGCGAGCGGCCGTGGTTCTGTTACCTGGCGCATCACTCGATTCACCGGGCCGTGTCCGCCCCGCCCCTCCTGGTGGAGAAGTACCGGCGGCTGGGCTACCCGGAAACCGGCATCAACCACGCTACCTACCTGGCCGCGATCGAGCATTTCGATGCCGCCATCGGGCGCCTGCTTGCGTCACTGGATCGCATGGGGTTGCGCGAGCGCACGGCGGTGGTGTTCCTCAGCGACAACGGAGGCGTCTACCGGACGTACCTTCCCAATCCACCCGCGCCCGCCGACCGAGAACCGGTACGCCTGGTGGAGGCGCCCGGAGATTTCAGCAATGCGCCCTTGCGCGCCGGCAAGGGGTTCGCTTACGAGGGAGGGCTCCGCGTGCCCATGATCGTGCGCTGGCCCGGCGTCACGCAAAGTGGAGCAACCTGTGAGACGCCGGTGCACGCGGTCGATCTCATGCCCACCTTCTTCGAGATGGCCGGGGCCAAGGCGCCCCCGAACTACAGCGTGGACGGAGTCAGCCTGGTGCCGCTCTTCGGCGGCAAGCGCATCGCCCGTCGCGCCCTCTATTGGTACATGCCGTTTTACGACGTGCGCTGGCTGGCCACTCCTTCGGCCGTCATCCGCGACGGCGATTACAAGCTGATCGATTACTTCGGCGACTTCATCGACGAAGACAAGCGCGCCGAGTACACCGTTGGCGCTCGTCTGGAGTTGTACAATCTGCGCAACGACCCCGGCGAGACGCGCAATCTCGCGGCGCGCATGCCGGACCGTGCCCGCTCCATGCAGCGGCAATTGCACGCCTGGATTCGCTCCTGCGGAAGCGAGGTTCCCGGCTTGAACCCGAAGTACGACCCGCATCTCCCGCTGGCAGAGGCTCATCGCACGGCGCCCGCATAGCCCGCTGGAAAGACCTATGAACGAGACCACACGGAGACAACTTCTACTGGGATTGGGCGTTGCGGGTATGAGCCCCCTCATTGCGGCCACCGAAGAACGGCCCGCTACGGTGAACACCGTTAGTGAATGGGAGTTCGCCTCACAAAAAGCCTATCGCGATCCGTTCAACGGCTGCGACCTCGATGTTGTCTTTGCCGGGCCGGAGGGCGTTCAGTTGCGCGTCCCCGCATTCTGGTCCGGGGATCAGACCTGGCGTGTCCGTTTTGCTGCTCCCGCGGCAGGCGTCTGGAGTTTTCGCACGGAATGCACGGACCCCTCTAACGCCAGCCTGCACGCGCAGACCGGATCGCTTCGCGCGGCGCCCTACGAAGGGAACAACCCACTGCTGAAACACGGGCCAATCCGACTTACGAATGACCATCGCAGTTTCGAGCACGCGGATGGCACTCCCTTCTTCTTCCTCGGCGACGACTGGTGGCTCGGCATGACGAAGCGCTTGCGCTGGCCCGACGAATTTCGGACGCTCGCGCTCGACCGCCAGGCAAAGGGTTTCACCGTCATCAAACTCACGGCGGGTGTCAACACCGATACCCACGAATTCGATCCGCGCAGCGAAAACGAAGGTGGCCAGCCGTGGGAGCCGGGATACGCACGCATCCGGCCATCCTTCTTCGACTATGCCGACCTCCGTATCTCTCTGCTGGTGGAACTCGGCATCAGCCCGTCGGTGGTCGGATCGTGGGGCTTCTACCTGAAGAGCATGGGCATCCCCAAGATGTGCCGGCACTGGCGATACTGTGTCGCGCGTTGGGGCGCCTATCCGGTGACGTGGTACCTCGCGATGGAGAACGATCTGCCGTTCTATGACTCAGCCACGAAGCCGGAGGACACGAAGCGCGCACAGGCGGAGTGGACCGAAGTGGGCAAGTATCTTCGCCAGGTGGACGGATTCCGGCGTCCGGTGAGCATGCAATCGTGGTCGACCCGCGACAGCGTGCGCGGCGGTTTGACCGATCCCTCCGTGCTCGATTTCGATTCCCTTCACATGGGGCACGCCGACAAGGAGAGCGCGACACGCTGCGTGCGCGTCGTGCGAAAGGCGCGCGAACTTCAGCCCTACATGCCGGTTGTGCCTGGGGAAGTGTGCTTCGAAGGCATCGGCTGGCAGAACTGGCAGAACGTGCAGCGCCTGGTCTTCTGGGGCAGCATGCTGGGGGGCGCCGCCGGCTTCTGCTACGGAGCCAACGGCATCTGGCAATTCAACCGGTCGGGCGACCCATTCGGCGGCACCTCTCACGGTGCTTCGAACTGGGGCGGCGATACCTGGGACGTGGCTATGATGTACCCGGGCTCGGCACAGGTCGGACTCGGCAAGAAACTGATGCTGCGCTATCCGTTCCGGCGGATCGAACCGCACCAGGAATGGCTCGAGCCTGCGCCACCCGCTGAGGAATACCTGCCGCCTTACGCCGGAGGCATACCTGGCGAACTGCGGATGGCATATCTGGCGTTCAGCGGCTTCAAACCGAAAGCGTTGCGCCACATGGAATCCGGTGTGAACTATCGTGCATTCTGGTTCGACCCGGTGACGGGTGAGGAATGGAAACTGGGAACAGCGCAGGGTGATTCCGCCGGACTCTGGCCCGTGCCTCCACTGCCGGGCAAGTACGACGGTCTGCTCGTGCTCGAAAAAGAGTGAAGCGCCCTGCCTCCTGTACCATCCTGAAGACTCGCACCGGCGCGGCCTGTTATACTCCGTTGCGTGCCGGCCTCTCGACGCGAGTTTCTCCGCTATGCGGCAGTTGCCGCCGCTGTTCCGCCACCGCAACCACGACCCAATATTCTCGCTTTCATGACCGACCAGGAGACGGCGCTCCTCCCGGGGCCAGTCAACACGCCGAACCGCCGGCGTATTGAAGAGCGGGGCGTCCGGTTCCTCAACGCCTTCTGCAATACTCCGCAGTGCTCACCGGCACGCTCGGCACTGCTGACCGGGATGGAACCGCACCAGACCGGCGTGCTGACGAACGTCGATGCCGCGAGCATTGGCAAACCGCTGCGCGCGGACATGCCCAACATCGGCAGCATCCTGCGCGCCGCCGGATACCGCACCGGATATTTCGGCAAGTGGCACCTC
>JAPKZC010001090.1 GCA_026394025.1 Candidatus Solibacter sp. | reverse complement strand
CAGGCCCTTGGAGAAATCGGCAATTACGCCCCAGTACTTCCTCGATGGAATAGCCGGTGAGCCTTTAGAAGCCGGCATTCACATAGATAATCGGATTGTCAGGTAGGCGTGCATCCGAAATCGTTACGCCCTCGGCGGTCGCCGACAGCGCTCTGTCTCGAAGCTCAAGTTGGGCCTTCAATTCCGTGGCTTCCGGCTACTTCGTACCCGCGGCTTCCGGTGCCCTGAATTTCGCTCGGGCCGAAGGATCGCCTCGCAGGAGTCACAGTGTAACAGGTCCAGCACTGGCCGGCCTTGATGCGATCCAACATGATGCAATCCCGGAGCCGGCCCCCTTCGCAGATAACCCGTCTCCAAATCCGTTTGATATCGTTCCACTCCTGTTGTTTGCATCTCGTTTCCTTTCTCAATCTCCAAATTGAAAATCAGCCCGCGGCGTCGCGGATCGCCTTGCAGCCGGGCGAGTCAGACTCACTTGCCTTTTCAGCGACCGCTCCGCGCGTTCCATAGCGAGCGCCACCGCGGCGTGTATGGTCGCCTGCTCTTCGCGCACGACCACCTCCCGACTAAGACCGGCATCGACTCTGATGTCGCAGCACTTATCGAAGCCGCATCGCGTGCCGTTGATATCGGCCAGCCGGACGGAAAGAGATTTGATTCTCCCTACGAACCGTCCCAAGCCGAAGTGAACTCGCCGCGTGACATAATCCCGCAACTCGGCCGAGAGTTCTATTCCATGAGCCGTCAGTCGCACCTTCATTTCGCACCCTCCCCTTGCCGCTACACGCATCCACAGATCCACTATAGAGGCCCTCCATATCCATCGACAAATAGATAGTTACGTCCGCTTGCATCGTGTTGCCCGATGTATCGTAGAGGCATGGAATGGCTGATGAGCTACCATCACCTGCTGTACTTCTGGACGGTCGCCAGGGAAGGCAGCATCGTCCGCGCCTGCGAAAAACTGCGTCTTGCCCAACCCACCATCAGCGGCCAGTTGCGGCAACTGGAGGAGACCCTCGGAGAGAAATTGTTTACCAAGGCGGGGCGCGGCCTTGCGATGACGGACACAGGTCAGGTCGTATGTCGATATGCCGACGAGATATTCGGCCTCGGGCGCGAGTTGCAGGATGTACTAATAGGCCGCCCGAGAGGCCGGCCCCTCCGATTACTGGTCGGGGTGTCGGATCTGGTTCCGAAGTTGATCGCATGCCGGATCCTGCGCCCGGCGCTCGACATGTCCGAACCAGTCCAGTTGGTGTGCGATGAAGACACGCCGGAACGCCTGTTGGCCGCACTCGCAGAGCACCGGTTTGACGTGATACTCTTAGACGCACCGGTCACATCGGCGATTCCGGTGAAAGCCTTTAATTTACACAGGTGACGAGGAGGTCAAATGAGACGATTTGCATGGCAGTTCGCCGGGTTCGCACTCGCCGCATTCCTGGTAGTTGTTCCGCTGCAGGCGCAGAAAGCCAAAGACAAAGGCGGCGCCCCCGCCAGTTCGGGCGCCAGGGCGCAGGACCGGATCACACGTGAGGTGCGCCACGAATTGGTGATGCTTCCGTACTACGGGGTCTTCGACAACCTTACCTATCGAGTCGATGGCAGCAGCGTCACGCTGATGGGCCAGGTAACACGCCCGGCGCTCAAGAGCGATGCCGGTAACGTAGTGAAAGGCATCGAAGGAGTGGATCGGGTGGATAACCAGATTCAAGTCCTCCCGCTTTCTCCCAATGACGACCGTTTGCGCCTGGCCGCGTATCGCGCGATATACGGCCATCCTGGCTTGGACCGCTACGCCCTGCAAGCCGTGCCGCCGATTCACATCATTGTGGACAACGGCAAGGTCACGCTGGAGGGCGTCGTCGGCACGCAATCCGACAAAGACACCGCCGGAATTCGGGCCAACGGGGTGAGTGGCGTCTTTTCCGTGGTCAACAACCTGCGGGTGGAAAGCGACAAGAAGTAGTTTACTGCTTCGTGCCGAGCCAATACCCCGGGCGGGTCTGCGTCTTGTACGGACCCACGGTCACTTCGATGATGTGGAACCCGCCCTCATCCTTATTGT
>JAPKZC010001129.1:19811-21735 GCA_026394025.1 Candidatus Solibacter sp. | reverse complement strand
TTGAAGCACAGGTGAAGCTCGAAGAAGAGAACAACCAGAAGTGCATCCAGTGGGCGCGTCAGAATATCAGCTAGCTTAGCGCTATCGCCATGTCAGGCCGCCAAAGCGATTGACGAGGGAAAGCCGCTCCGTTGAAAACGCACCGGAGCAGCCACCGTCCGGCCGTCGGTCCGTCGGTGGGCAAGGCGGGTCCGAGACAACCGCAAGGGCTACTTTATCCGTGTGGCGGTGAAGGTGGTCGGCTTAGTGCCGTAATCCTCGCCTTCCATGGTCCGGCTGAACGCGATCGTATCTCCTGAGACTTTGCCTTTGTAGAATGCATCGCCCCCGAACGCGCCTGCGGCCGTGAAGGAAATCTCGTCGCCGCTGACGACTCCGTCCCGAATCGCAGAGTCGCCGCCGCGTCCGCCGTTCACGGAGCCGGTCAGATTCTTTCCTTCAGCCTTGAGGACGAAGGTGATTTCCGTTGGGCCACGGCCCGCGGGACCTCTCGCCGGAATTTGGGCCGTCCATTTTCCCGTGACGTCGGCGGCTTGAGCGGCAAATACGAGGATCCCCGCCAAGGCAACCAATACCAGTGTTCTCATCAGAATTAAGATGGTTTCGCCGGAGCGAACGTTACAGAAAACGCGATGGTCCGCAAACTCCGTGAGACCGCGTGTAACAGTTGCATTCACGCCTTCCCACCGGGAATGATACCTGGAGCGGGGTGTGCAAGAGAAATACTCCGTGGCCAGCACGGTACGCGGCACACAGAAAAGGGGGCATGCCGTTCAGGCATGCCCCCTGGAAGGAAATCGAACTAGCAGTAGAACTTCGCGGCGATATGAATGTTGCGAGGTCCACCGGCTGCCGCCGCGCGGACTGTGCTCAGGGCGCCGAAGCCGAAACGGCCGCCACCGCCGCCGAGCGCCGCCGGAAGATTGGTGATCTTGCCGGTGGCGTCAAACGTCGGGTTGTTGTTGAAGGTGAGCCACTGGGTGTGGTTCCAGGCGTTGTACATCTCGAAGCGGAGTTGGAGGAAACGCACTTCGCTGCTGCCAAGCGGGATCTTCTTGAAAAGGGAAAGATCCCAGTTGTTCATTCCGGGGCCGCGGAACGGCCGGACCGCGGAATCCATCCCTATGCTGCCCTTGCTGGCGGGGTGGAAGCAGGAGGTGTTGACGAAGGCTTCCAGGGTCCGGTCGCCGGGCGAAACATTCGGGGTGCAGCTCAGCGTCGGCCGGGGGGCCCAGCCTTCCGAGCCCGTGATTTGACGGTTCAACGCGGTCGCGCCCACGCCCTGCACGCCGTACTTGCCCAGGTCGCTCACAGAGGTGGCAGCGCTGGTCTGCCCGACTACCTGGGGCGAGCCGGACGTCAGGCTGGTGATGCCGGAGATTTGCCAGTCGTTCAAGATCAACTTGAAGGCCGGGTTGGCGAGGGCCGTGCCGTTCTTGGCGACTTTCGGCAGGTTGTAGATGTAGTTGACCACCAGGGTCTGGGTGCGGTCGTAAGTCAGCAGGCCGTAATCCGCCTTGCGGTGAGCTACAGGGTTGCCGGCGTACTGGAAGTCCGTGTCCGTCCCCATCGTCTTGGACCACGTGTAGTTGGCGCCGATGGTCATGTTTTTCGCCACGTTGCGCTTCACGGCAACCTGCAGCGCGTTGTAGTTGGAACTGGAGCCGAAGGTGGCAATGAAGCCGCCGCCGCCGAGTCCGGACTGCGCCACCGCGGCGCCGGCGCCGGCGTAGCCGGCGTACGGACGGAGGAGATCAACCGGCAAGGCGTTGTCGCCGTTGAGGTTGCATGTGGCAATGGTGGCGCACCTGGCGGGATCCTGGTTCTGCGGCAGCCAGGCGCTGCCGAACGGCGCTTCGTTAAATGGCGCACGGGCCAGGCCATGGCGCGTCTGCGTGCCGACGTAGCCCACATCCAACAGGAA
>JAPKZC010001129.1:0-19776 GCA_026394025.1 Candidatus Solibacter sp. | reverse complement strand
TGAAAGGCAGTTCGTGCTGCACGCTCAGGTTGTAGTTGTAGACGGTCGGGATCTTGCCTTCCGGCGAGAGACCCGCGACGTTCAGCGGGAACAGGGTGCCGGAAGCGGAGGCCAGATCGTTCAGGTTGCCGTAGTAGAGCTTCGGCGTCACCACTCCCGGCGGGTAGCCGATCTGGTTGAAGATCATGTTCCCCTGGATTCTCTCGTAGAACACGCCGCCACCGGCGCGGACTACGGTCTTGTCGCCGGCGCCGAGAGGCTGCCAGGCGAAGCCGAAGCGCGGCCCAATCAGGACACCCGCGCTCTTGAGCATTCCCGAGGGGACGCCGTTAACGCCACCCACAACCATTCCGTTGTAGGGGTCGCCGGAGTTGGGTACGATGGCGCCGATGAGCGCCGCCAAACCGGTTTGCCCGGTCAGCGGATTCAACGAGGACCGCACCCCGTTGACCAGCGTCGGCTGGTAGAGGACGACCTTCTTCTTGGGGTCGTAGAGGCTCTGCTGGAAGCTGGAGACCTGCTGCTTCTCGTCGTACCACGGCTTCAGGAGGCTGAAGCGCACTCCAAAGTCGAGCGTCAGGTTGGGCCTTATTTTCCAGTTATCCTGCGCGTACCACTCGACCGTGTGGTAGCGATAGTAGCCCTTGCGGTAGGCACTGGACTGATCGAAGGTCTTGTAGTTGCCGAGCAGCGCATTGGAAAACGCCCAGCCGGTGTCGCCGGGGTTGGCGCTGTCGCGGCTGAAATCGAGGCGGCCGTTGTTGACGATAGCGCCGGTCTGACGCTTGAAGCTGGTCTCGAAGAAAAAGCCGAACTTCAAGGTGTGCTTGGTGGTCACCTTGGCCACGTTATCGGTGATGTTCTGCGTGATGTTTTCGTTGTCGTAAGGCATCCCGCCAATGAAAATGGTGGGAGAGTTTGGCACGTCCCAAGTCTGGTTTGGAACCTGGCCCAACGGATCCGCGTTGGTCAAGGTGGGGTTGATGATCGTAACCAGGGACCCGGATGACCCGATTCCCCCGCTCTGCGTGTGGAACGGCGAAATTCCGATGACGTTGTTGACGTTCAAGCCCTGCTGCTGCAGCAAGTCGCGTTTGTTCAGATTCACGCGTCCGCTCGCCTTCCATTTGCTCGAGATGTTCCAGTCACCCTTGAAGTTCATATCGTCGCGTTTATCCGAGCCGGCGAATTGATATTGATAGTTGTAAGCCGGGTCCACTCCCACCAGGTTGGGCAGTGGATACATGCTCAGCAGTTGCTGGCCGTACTTGTTGATCCGGTTCGTGGGAACCTGGTTGCCGGGGAACGCTATGCCGTTCAGCGGATCTTTGATGGTGACCAGCTTGTTATTCTCCTGGGTCTTGGAGAAATCGCCAGTGCGCTCCGCGGCGCTCGGCATGGTCTTGAAAGCCAGGGCGTCGAACAGGCGCGGGCGCTGCTGCTCGAAGTTGGCGAAGAAGAAGAGCTTGTCCTTGTTCCGGTTCATCTTCCCGGGGATATAGACCGGTCCGCCGATCTGGCCGCCCTGCGTGCGGTTGCGGGCGCGGGCCTTGGCCAGGCCGAGGTAGTTGTTGTTCCACGAGTTGGCGTTCATCCACTCGTTCTTGATGAACATGTAGACCCCGCCGTGGAAGTCCTTAGTGCCGCCCTTGGTCACCATGATGATGTTGGAGCCGGCGGCGCGCCCGAACTCCGCCTGCTGTCCGTTGGTCAGTACCTTGAACTCGGCGATGATGTCGCTGTTGAGCCGCAGCGGAGCGTAACTGTTGTTCCCGACGTCCTGGTTGGTCACGCCGTCCACCTGCATCGCGTTCTGGTCCGTCCGCAGCCCGTTGGCGTTGTTGGTGTCGGGGTTGAAACCCGCGATGGTCTTCAACAGGTCGTTGTACAGCCGGCCTGAGGAGGCCAGGTCGACCACCTGGCTGGTCGAGATGGTGCCTGAACGCTCGGCGCTGACCGTTTGCAGCGTGACCGAGTTGGCCTCGACCGTGATGGACTCGCCCACCGAGCCGAGTTCCAGCGTGATCGGGGGCAACCCGACCCGCTCCGTGGCGCCGAGTTTGACGTCCGTCTGGGCGTACTTCTTGAACCCGGACTTCTCGACCTCGACGGTGTAGGTTCCCGCGGGTACCGGGGTGACGACGAAGGTGCCCCCCGAGCTGGTCTGTAACTGGCGTAACACGGTACCCTGCGCCTGGTCGATCACCGTCACCTTGGCGTCGGGCACGGTCCCGCCCTGCTTGTCCTGGACCGTACCCGTGATCATTCCTGTACTCTGCTGGGCCACTGCGGGTGCGACGATCAGCAGCAAACCTGCAACTAGGAGGAAAACACTTACCGTCTTTAAGATCCCCATTGCCAACTCCCTTCAGACTCTGGACTCCACACCATCGATCGCCCTCCCGTGTGGGAAGACAACTCACCACTCACCTGGACAACGCCGACGCGATCTTGCTGCGCGAACGGCAGCAGGCATGAGCGCTGGGCGTTTCCTTTTCAATGAGGCCTGGATCGAAAACATCGACCTTGTTATTTGTGCCGGAGGGGTGCTCGCTTTGATTCCGCCGCCCGAGACTGTACCGCCTGAGCATTGCCGCCCTCATCGCCTCAAGTCGCACGTCATCGACTGGGCTGATGTAACCGGCGACGGATGGAATACGGAAAATAGTTGAGGTACCCCACACCCGGGCGTGATTCTGGGGACCGTCGTCGAACCCCCAACTGCCCATCGAATGGGCAGCCACTACCCAGTCGCGCCTTTTGGCCCCTACCGGGTGGCGTTCACCGATATAAGAAGTGGCGCAGGTGACAAGGCTCGCCGCGGAAGGTTGAGCAGCAACACTCGCGCATCTCGCGGACTCGCCTATCCTCCGTATTGCAGCAATCAAGACACCAAACCCCTAAGACTCGGATGAACTCTATCAAATGGTTCGGGCGGTGTCAATCGTCCAATGGCATTTGTCAACGCAAAATAGAAATGTCACCCTTTTGTGCAAAGTAGAAATGTCCCCTTTGCCAGGGCCGTTTGAGAAGTGCATGTTATTCTGCGGTCGCCGGTGAAGCGGAGACGGGCAATGCTGGCGAGCACGATGGAGCGTGGTCCTCCCGACGCGTTCTTCTACCTGGGCCCGGGGCCGACCGACGGGAGGCGGTTCGGTCCCGCCCCAGGGTTTGGTTGTAGTCTGACCACATCGGACCAGATAGATTCCGCCATGCCTTTGAAAACGCATACTGGGCGCCCAGTATTGTTCTTTGCAGCCACCCCAGAACAGTGGCGGAGAAGGCATCGTCGCAAATTCTCCAGAACGATGGAAAAATCCCCCGGCTTACCAGCCGGTCGTGCGGAGAGTTTCCCGGTATAGGGCGAACTTTGCCTTCGCGCCACCTTCGTGGCCCCGTCTGTGGCGTTCGGATCGACGAAGCGGGTTCAACTCGTCGCATTCGCGATCTCAATGGCCTTTCCCAAGGGCGGTCCGGGTTTTTCCCAAAAGCCCTCCATCCAGCCGCTTTTCTGACGCTTTTGCGAACATTTGCCGGAATTACGCGCGGCTGCCTTCGGCTCGGCCGCGGCCTTCGGCGTCACGGTGCAAAGCGTCACGCTCAAGTAGCGCTCACGGAAGCGAAACGCTACTGTGCCGTCCAGGCGTTTCTCTACGCGAACCTCCCCTCCCCGTAACCCCGTCGAGATCGATTCTGCTTGGATCCCGTAGCGCTGTCCTTCGAACTGAATCGTGTAGTCATTCTTCACCTGCCGCGTTTCCACGTGACTCAGAATCGCCGCCAAATCGTAGCGCTTGTCCAACCTCCGATGCGCGTCGTCGGCGCTGGCGGGCTGCACCGTCAGGGTCCGATTCCACCAGGGCAAAAACTCCTTCTCCAGATACTCGTTGGCTTGCTGCAACGTCTTCACTCCGGCCACCCGCATCCCTTTCACCAGGCGGTCTTGGGCCGTATCGAAACTCCTTTCCACCCGCCCTTTCGCCTGCGGGCTATGCGCCGCAATCCAGTTGGTGTCCAGTTCGCGCAACGCCCGCCCGATCTGCGTAGGCGGCATCTCTGCCGGGTCCTGGTCCACTCCCGGCTCGTCCCGTCGCCGCTTCTCGTTGTTCCGGAAATGGCTCGCCTTGTCGGTATACCATGCCAGGGGCAGCCCGTACATCTCCACGTAGCCCCACAGTGTCCGCATGTTTTCCTCGCTGGAATCGCTCCGCACGAATCGCGCGTACAGCCGACTGGTGGCGTCGTCGATCATGGAGATCAAGTACAGTTGCTCGCTTCCTCGTCCCTCCAGCCAGTCGTGTTCGCTGGTGTCCCATTGCACCAGTTCCCCGCACCGGCTACGCCGTTGCCGCCACGGATGCGCCACTTCGGTTCGCCGGCGCTTTCCTCTCCACAGACCCGATTCCTTCATCCACTTCCGAGCTGTCTCCCGGCTCACGTGGATGCCGTGCTTCTTGGCCAGGTACTCGCTCGCCAGTGTCGGTCCGAAGCCCCGGTATACATCCAGAGAGAGGATCACCACGGTCTTCTGCCGCATTTTCGAATCGATCTTCGCATTCGATGGTTTTCCCCGGAGCCCATGGATCACCACTCGATCGCCGCGCTTCTTCAACTCCTTCAGCAGTCGTTTGACCTGCCGGATGCTCAGCCCCAATTCCTCGGCGGCCTCGCGTTGCGTGATTAGCCTCTTCTTGGCCTTTTTCAACGTCACCAGCCGATCCCGGTCGGCTTGCGTCATCAGTAGCTGTCCTTCCTGCACCCTCCCAGCCTGAAAGATGTCAAGGGGACATTTCTACTTTGCTCTAAGGTGACATTACTACTTTGCGATCACATACCTAATCGGTGTAGCGGATTTCCGGCAGAGAACCTCTCAGGGGGCCGCATCGATCTCGCCCTTTAAGGTCCGCAGTTACACGCTTGCTCCGGGTGTATGGTCGACTCGTACAAAGCTGGGTTTAGCGAGTTCATGTTGCCGACCCCACGATGCCTGGAACGAAAAAGGCCGTCTTTCCTCCCCTCGGGGCGGAAAGACGGCCTGGCTTAATACCGGCTCCAGCCTAGAACTGGAAGCGGAGCTGCAACTGAATGTTGCGCATCGTCCGAGCGCCGTTTGCCGCGCCGAAGCCGGCGTTATTCGGCTTCAGCCGGCTCTGGTTCAGGCTGCCGTCGGTGTTGAACTGGCTGTTCACCATCGTCAGGTTCGTCGGGCTGGTGAACTGCACCGATGCGTTCCGGCCGTTAATGTCCACGGTGTTGAGGGCGTTGAAGACGTCCGCCCGCAACTCGGCACGGTATCTCTCACTTTTGGAGACGCGAATTCTGCGCACCAACGCCATGTCGACATTCCTGGTCAGACAGCCGCGCATGTAGTTGCGGCCTGACTCCATGCCCAGACTGCCGAAGGTCGGCGGAGTAATCTTCAAGCCATCGAACTGGGCATATTGGTTGCCCGAACATCCGCTGCCTAGCCCAGGGAGCAGAGTCACCCGGCCGCCCCAGTCCGGCGACCCTGTGAGGTTCACATTCCCGCCGTTGCTCTGGTAGCTGTAGCCGATGCCGTAGGTCCCCCCCGATTGTACCGTCGCCACGGTGGAAACTTGCCAGTCCCTGGTCAGATTGCGGACAACCGCGCCGTGGTTCTGGATGCCCGAGATGCTCCAGACGGCGTTGGCCTTGAACAAATGCGGCACTTCATCCAGCGTCTCGTTGAGCTTCTCCCACTGCGCCTCGTCGGAACGCAGCGAGATGGTCCCGTCGGCCGCGTGCTGGAACCGTTGACTGATTCCCGTGTTGCCTTTGAGGCTGATCCCATGCGTGTAGTTCGCGCCGAACGAGAACCCGCGAGCGAACCGCCGGTTCACGTTAAATTGCAGCGAGTGATACGTGTCCCAGAACCGCGTCTCCTGCTCGTTGATACTGGAGAGACCCTGGAAGGGACGGAGTAGGTTCGACGTGTAGGCCGACGCCCCGGGGGTAGCGCTCGGTCCGAGCGTCGGGTCCTGGTACTTCGGCAGATAAGCCGCGCCGATGTCCACCATGTTCAGGTTCTGACCGTTTCCGTTCTGGGTCGCCGCCAGGCGGTTGATGCCGTGGTTACCCACATACGACATGTCCCCGACCATCCCCCACGGCAGCGACTTCTGGATGCCGATTTGCCACTGGAGGGACGTCGGAATTTTCGCATTATATTCGAAGGTGGACATGCCCGGCACCGGCGACGGGCTTAGCCCCTGCCCGAGCGTCGTCAACAGCCCGTTGCGGAGGTCTTTGGTCGTCGCGATCGGCGGATTGCTCGGGGTCGAGAACACCGTGTTCCCGTCCGGCCGGTCGTAGAACAGCCCGCCGCCGCCGCGCACCACCCAGTTCGATTTCCCCGTCACGTCGTACGCAAACCCGAACCGCGGCGCCACCACCAGCGCCGGCCACAAATAGTTCGTCTTCGGGATCCCATTGCCCGCCTGGATAATCCCGTTCAGCGGATTGCCCGTGCCGGGAATCGGTGTCCCGATGGCCGCCTGCGTGTTCGCCGCCCCCACCGCCGTCAGAATCTTCCCTGTGCGCGGATCCATCGCGTTGCGGATGTTACCCGAACACGTTATTGCGCCGTTGCTGCACCCTGCGATGTACAGCACCTGCGCATCGCTCGCCTTCCACTTATCGGGGAAGAAGTTCGACATCTGTCCAAACTGGTCGTACTGCGGCTGTTGATGCACAAACCGCATCCCGTAGTCCAGCGTCAGGCGGTTGGTCACCTTCCAGTTGTCCTGGATGTAGAACTCCGTCTGGTTGTAGAGCATGCTGCCTTCGACGAACTTCGACTGCTGCGTGTACTGCGTGAAGATCCCCAACGCCGCGTTCGCGTAGCCGAACCCGCTGTCGAGGGCGTTGTTGGTGTCGTTGCCGAAGTTCACGTTGCCCTGCCAGGACACGTTCGCGTTCTGCGCCTTGTAGCTGTGGTTGAGGTAGTACCCGGCCTTGATCGTGTGCCGGCCTTGGATGTGCGTCATGCTGACCGCCACATCTTGCGTCCGGTTGATGTTCAGCCAGCCGGGATAACGCTGCTGGGGCGGTGCCGCCCCGATGCGGCCGCCCCAACCGAATTGCGGCGGCAGGTTCACCGACTTGCCGTCCCAAAACACCGGCTTGGTTTCCTCCATAATTTTGTAGCCGTAGGAGCCCGTAGGCAGCACGCCCGCGTCCGGATACAGCATCGGGAAGTCCTTTAGACTCTTCAGGCGGTTGGACTCGTCGTTTGTGAGGATGCCGGCTTCGTTGCCGCCCGCCAACTCGTTCTGGATTCTTCCGTACGTCCCCTCGATGAACGTCGACGGGCTGATCATGTAGTCAACCGTGATGCCATAGTTCTTGATGTAGGGATGGGGCGCATAGGCATCCGAGAAGCCCGGAATTAGGCCCGGTGTCGTCACCGGCCGCTGCAGTTGCCCCGAGTACTTTCCCGAGAACCGCAGCTTTTCCGACAGTTGGTAGTCGATTCGGACGGCTGGCTGCTGGGTCAGTTGAGCGTACGTCGGCGCGGCGATCTGGTAGTTGTAGTTCGTCCCCACCGCTTGCTCCAGGGTCGGGAGCGGATAGCGGTTGAGCACCGCCACGCCGGGGGCATACAGCCGTTGGGTCGGAATAATCTGGTTCGGGAAGGGCGCCCCCGTCTGGTAGTCCGTCAACGGCGGGAGCAGGTTGCCGTTGTTATCGCGGCTCTGGGAGAAGTCGCCTTTGCGCTCGAGCGCCGACGGCAACCGCAGCCGGATGGGGTTGCCAAAGGGCGCTATGGTCTGCGGCTGGAACTCGTGCGCGTAGAAGAAGAACAGTTTGTTGCGCCCGTTGAAGACTTTCGGTATCACTACCGGGCCGCCAATGCTGTAGCCGTAGATTTGCTGGCTCGCCTTCGTCTTCGCGTCGCCGTTCATCTGCGCCGTCCACGACTTCTTATTCCAGTCGGAGTCGGTGAATACGGCGTAGCCTGACCCGTGGAACAGGTTCGTGCCGCTCTTGGTCACCGCCGTGATCTGCAACCCGCTGGACCGGCCGTACTCCGCCTGATACCCCTGCGTGAGGATCTTCACTTCACCGATCGACTCGATGTTCAAGTTGACCATCTGGCCATTGTTGCCCGTGTCCACGGCCGAGATGCCGTCCATCATGAGGTTGTCCTGACTGGCGCCGCCCAGCCGCGCGCCGTCCTGGTTAAAGCCGCCATTTTTCACGCCCGGAGTAAAGGCAATTAGGTTGGTGAAGTTGCCCCGGGCGATCGGCAGGGCTTCGACCTGTGAGGTGGTGATGGCGAACGACCGCTCGCCGCTCTGCGTCTGCACGAGCCCCGCTTCGGCAGCCACGGTGACCGTTTCGGTGGTTCCGCCCACTTCGAGCGTCAGCGGCGGCACGCCGACACGGTCGGCGCCGCTAACCACGATCCCCGTGCGCCGCAAGGTCTTGAACGACGCGGCGGTGACCTCCACGGTGTACGTGTCACCGGTGACGTTCGGGAACACGTAGTCGCCACTGTCGTTGGTGACCGCCGGCGCGCTCTTCGTGCCGCGCGTCTCGCTGACCAGGATCACGTGCGCACCGGGGACGACACCTCCGGTTGAGTCGGTGACCCGTCCTGTTATAGATCCGGTCGTAATTTGTGCCAGTGCCGAAAGCGGCAGAAGGATGCCCACGATGGCGCAGACGACGAAGCTGCGGATGCTGCGAAGCATATTTCACTCTCCTTAATTTCTCGGGCTGTGCCACACGCCGGCACACGTACCTGCTAGGCGGCGTCAATTATCAGGTGGGCGTTTCTCACCCCTAGCCAGCAATATCAGCCGGCAAATAATCAGTCCCCTATACGCAGTTCTGATGAATTATACAGCGGCAAGTTCCGTAAGACAAGTGAAATGTTTGGTGAAATGTTTGGTATGCACTGGCTAGGTAGAAATGTCGCCGTGCTGGCAAAGCAGAACGGCCATTGACCTTGCCTTATGGCCCCTGGCCGCCGTGAGGCTGACTAGCGCCGCACGTTAACCCGTCACCGGGTCCAAAAAATTGACTACACCGACACGCTCAATCCGCCGCTTCGAAACGACGCTCTTCCATCTCCGGCTCCTCACCTCCGCCTGGCGCGGCTCGATATCCCCGTCGCCGCCGTGTAGCATGCCGCCAGGCGTGCGACCTCCGCGCGCTCGTGATAGCCTGTCCATCATGCGCAGACGTGAATTCCTCCGGATGGCGGCCGCAGCCGGTGAGCGCGCTTGCCCAGCGCCGCGATGCAACCCAGGCCGTGACGCTCGACGCCGCGGCAGGTGCCTACCGCGTCCGCCCCGGCGGCAGCATCCAGGCGGCGCTCGAAGCGGCCGCGAAGGATCCGGCCAACAAGATCGTCTACGTACACGCCGGGACCTATCGCCCGGCCGCACACGGGCAGGCGCTGATCTGGTTCAACAGGCGGCACGACGGCATCACGCTCGAAGCGGTCGGCGAGGTGGTGCTGACCGCCGCCAATCCAGCGATCGCCGATAACAAGGCGCCAAGCTTCCCGGCGGTGGTCAATCACGTCGTCTATTTCGGCGACGGCGTATCGACGAAGACCGTGCTGCGCGGTTTCCGCGTCACCGGCGCGAACAACTACACCACCGGCACCGGCGAGCGCTCGCCAATCGAATCCCATGACCTGCGCAAGACGCCGTTCTTCTATCTCGATGGCGGCGGCATCAAGATCTATGCGCGCGCCTATCCGACCATCGAGCGCGTCGAGGTGGTCGGCAATTACACCAGCCCATGCGGCGCCGGTGTCTCCGTGGAGCACCTCGGCCGGCCGCTCGACGCCGCCGTGTTCCGCGACTGCATCTTCCGCGACAACCGCACGCAAGTAACCGGCGCGGCGTTCGACCTGCTGCACGGCAGCCGCGCCACGCTCGACAACTGCCTGTTCGTCGGCAACATCGCGAATCTCGGTGTGGACTACGTCGGCCTGCTGAGCGGCGGCGAGTATCACCCGGAGCACGGCTCGGGGGCGATGACGGTGTTCGAGGACTCCCGCGCGGAGGTCAGCCGCTGCACCTTCACCGGGAACTGGGCCGGCGTTGACGACAACGGCACCGGCAGCACTTACGTGAAGTCGATCTTCTGGAACAACACGTTGAGGGGCGGGATCTCGGCCGGGGCGCGCTACGAGATCGACATCACCAGCGGCGGCGGCGTTCGGGAATCGTTCATCCACGGCGAGACGAACGACCTGCGGGGGACGATCGATCGAACGGTGAACACCTTCGATCCGCCGGATCCTCGCTTCGACGCGCAGTTCGTGCCGCAGGCGCCGGGGTACGAGGCGGTGGGCTACCGGCCGGCGGCCGCGGCATCGCGCGGCCGCACCAGCCGGTAGCCGATCGTGACTACTGTTCGCGGACGTCGATTCGCGAATTGAGCATGAACGGAGCGGCGTTGGCGGCGGATCAGTTTGGCGATCGCGTGACAAGCCGGGCATGCCTTCTTTGAACAGTAGGTGCCTGATGCATAAGACCTTTGCAGCCGACCGTTGTCCGATCAGGTGTCCGATCGGGTTTGACAGGTTATGTACCTTCTGTTATCATTTCCTGCCAGGGTGGTCCATGGGTAAACTCGCAACCCATTTGTTTACAGTGGTTCCCGGCATGGACGAGTGTGTGGAAGTACACCTATGACGACTACGCTCCTCCAAAGGCTCCGTAGTAATCAGCCCTATGTTCGATTGATCGTCGCCGCGCTGATACTCGCGTATCCCTCCGTGCGTGCCTTTCAGGCCCCATCGGGTACTGCATCACCGCCTGAAATCCGCTACCCTGCCAAGGACGTGGGAGTCGATTCGCTAGTACGCCGCGCCCAGGAACAGAAGCAGGCCGCAACCCAGTACTCGGTTGTTCACGATTTCCATTTCGAGGACAAACTTCCTGAAAGCGGCATCACGTTCCGGCAGCGAATTGTCGATGACTCCGGGCTGAATTACAAGCCGGTTCATTACGATCACGGCAACGGAATAGCCGTGGCGGATGTGGATGGCGACGGTCTTTATGACATCTACTTCCCGAACCAGGCGGGGCCGAGCGAGCTATGGAAAAACTTGGGCGGTGGCAAATTCCGCAAAATCGACAACCCTGCACTTGCCATCTCCGGGCGCATCGGAGTGGCCGCTTCGTTTGCCGATATCGATAACGATGGCGATCAAGACCTCTATGTCACCTCAGTGCGGGGCGGCAACCTGTTATTCGAGAACGACGGTCACGGGAACTTCCGCGATATCACGCGCGAAGCCGGCCTTTTGCATTCAGCGCATTCCTCCGGCAGCGTGTTTTTCGACTACGACCACGATGGCAGGCTCGATCTTCTGGTATGCGACGTGGGGCAGTACACGTCGGAAAAGAAGGGCGCTCAGGGCCAGTTTGTAGGATTGCCGGACGCATTTTCCGGCCATATGTATCCGGAGCGATTCGAGCACCCAATCCTCTATCGCAATCTGGGCAACAATCGATTTAAGGATGTGACCGCGGCGGTGGGGCTCACGCCGCTTGGATGGTCCGGAGATGCCGCCGTCGCGGATGTCAATGGCGATGGCTGGCCCGACGTCTACTTTTTGAATATGATGGGCGCGAGTCATTACTACGAGAACCAGGGCGGGAAGGGTTTTGTCGAGAAGACTAAAACTTATTTTCCGAAAACCTCCTGGGGCGCAATGGGGATTAAGTTCTTCGATTACGATAATGATGGCCGCCTGGATTTGTTTGTGACCGATATGCATTCCGACATGCAGGACAATGTAGGGCCGGAGTTGGAAAAAGAAAAGGCTCCGTCGCATGCCCCCGACAGCTTCCTCATGGGTCCGGCCTCCAGCTTCGTGTTTGGCAATTCGATGTATCACAACACGGGAAAGGGTCCGTTTGAAGAAGTTTCCGACGCCATGGGGGTCGAGAACTACTGGCCGTGGGGACCGAGCGTCGCAGACATCAATGCGGATGGATGGGATGATATCTTCATTGCGTCGTCTATGAACTTCCCTTTTCGTTATGGGATCAATTCCATGCTGCTCAACGACCACGGGAAAAAATTCCTAAACGCCGAGTTCCAGTTGGGCATTGAGCCGCGCCGCGGGGGGCGAACACACACGCCGTTCTTCCAGTTGAACTGCTCCGCCATGCCTCCGGATCCGCAGGAGATCATGCACCGGATTTGTGCGAACCGTAAGGGCACGGTCACGGTTATGGCCCCGCTCGGGAGCCGCGCTGCCGTTTTGTTCGATCTGGATAACGACGGGGATTTGGATCTCGTGACCAACGATTTCAATTCGGAGCCTCAGATTCTGGTGAGTGATCTTGCGGCGCGCAGACCGATCCATTGGCTGAAAGTGCTGCTGACCGGAACCGCATCGAACCGCGACGGTTTGGGCGCCACGGTACGTGTGATCAGCGCAGCCGGCGCAAAATATTTCAAGTACAACGATGGCAAGTCCGGATATCTTTCGCAAAGTTCTCTGCCGCTCTACTTCGGGCTTGGTGACGAAAATGCGATTTCACGCGTCGAAATTCATTGGCCTTCCGGCCGCGACCAGGCTATTACACAAGGTCTGCGCGCGAACGAGATCCTGCGCGTGACGGAACCAAAGTAATGCGCGCGGCAGGTCTCAGATTTGCGATCCTTGTCAGTCTGCCGGGTTTGCAGGCATTCGCCCAGCCTCCGTCCCCGTGGGACCGCGGCGCGCGACTGGCTGAGCAAGGTAATTGCGCTGCCGCTGTGCAGACGCTGACTTCGGCTTTGGCATCCTCGCCCGCGCCAACTGCTGCTCCCTATTTGTTGCTTTCCGATTGCTATGTACAGATGAAGCGACCGGCGGATGCCGAGCAGATTCTTCGCAAGGGAATTTCGGCCCATCCCGCCAATCCTGTCCTGAAGTTGTTCCTGGGTGAGTTACTGATGGGTGTACAGCACTACAGCCTGGAGGCGGGGCAGTTACTCGAACATTCGGCTCGTACCGCACCGCGCGATCCGGAAGCCAGGCATTCTTACGCACGGTGGGCCCATATGAATTTGCGGGAACGCACCTGCGTGGCGCAGGAAAAAGCCGCCTTACTCCTGCCCGGTCTCGACGACGTTACGCTGCTGGAGATGAACACCTTGTTGGGGATCTGTTCCGACCGGGTCGAGGATGCCGCGGAAGCACGGGCTGCGTTTCGACGGGCCAACGCAATCAATTTACGCCAGAAGACCTACGATCCGGTGACGGCATGGCAATACGTGCAATTCCTGCGGCGCTTCGGTGGGGATGCCGAGGTTCAGTCGATTGTCGGGGAGATTCTCCAACGCGTTCCCGAGTTTGGGCTGGCCCGCCTTGAGCGCGCCAAGTACTTCGATCGGGAGGGCCAGCCGGTTAAGGCGGCTGAGGCAGCGCAGCTGGTGCTGCAAAGTGCGGGAAACGATTTGGATGTTGAGCGCGCAGCTCACGGGATTCTTGCGCGGTCATTTACCGCACTGGGTGAGACGGCTAACGCTGCCCGCGAACAGGCGTGGATCGAGGCCCATCCTGACCTTGAAACGCCGGTCAGGTGATATTCCCCGCCGGCCCGCGACCTTTGAACACGTGATGAGCGCCGAAGCGGTAGAACGAAAGATATGATGAGACCCAGGGCCATGCTGCTCTTACGCAAAGCTTTCCGGATCTTCGCTGCGAATTTGCTGCTACTTTCCGCGCCCTCGCCTCTCGACAGCGAGCAGGCCGCCAGACCGGGGCCCCGCGAAGCCGGCCGGGTGCAGTTCAACAACGTTGCGGCGGAGTCGGGCATTACCTTTCGCAACGAAAACGGGGCTTCGGCCGACAAGCACATGGTCGAGACCTTCGGCTCCGGGGTGGGCGTGATCGATTTCGACAACGACGGCCAGCCCGACCTGTTTTTCGCCAACGGAGCCAACCTGGCCCACGGCAAGCCATCGCCCGGCAATGCGCTCTATCGCAATCTGGGCAACGGAAAATTCGAGGATGTAACGGCCAAAGCAGGTGTCGCGGGCAATGGGATGTTCGCTACCGGCGTGATCGTGGGCGACTATGATAACGATGGCTACCTGGATATCTACGTCACGGGCTACGGCGGTAATCAGCTCTCTCGCAACAATGGAGACGGGACCTTCCGTGAGGTGACGGCTAAGGCTGGAGTGGGCGGTAGCGCGTGGAGCAGCAGCGCCGCCTGGTTGGACTATGATCGCGACGGCTACCTGGATCTGTTCGTGGGACGCTACGTGGATTCCGACTTGCGCAAGCCGCCGACCTGCGGCTATCAAAAGCCGGGCTACCGCATGTATTGCGATCCGCAGGTGTTCGACGGGACGCCGGCACTGCTGTACCACAACAATGGGGATGGCACGTTCACGGATGTTTCCCGCAAAGCCGGCGTGGCGAATCCGGTGGGAAAAACTTTGGGGGTGGCCATCGGCGATGTCGATGGCGATGGATGGCCCGATATCTTCGTGACCAACGATGGTGTCCGCAATTTTCTCTACCGCAACAAAGGCGACGGCACTTTTGACGACATTACCTACGGCGCCGGCGTAGGTTTCGACATGAACGGCAAAGCTCTGGCGGGCATGGGTACCGAGATCGTGGATCTCGATGGCGATGGCCTACCGGACATTTTCTTTACGGCCTTTTCGGACCAATACAACCCGATGTTCCGCAACCTCGGAAAGCTGCTTTTTGAAGACGCCACGGTCAAAGCCGGACTACCATCCAGCGTGAAGACACTCGGCTTCGGCGCCAAGGTCTTCGACTTCGATAACGACGGTTATCCGGACATCTATGTCACCAACGGACACGTCACCGATAATGTTGCACTCTACGACCCGCGGCTTTCGTACCGTCAGACCGACCTGCTGTACCGGAACCTTGGCGGTGGCCATTTTCGCGAGGTCTCGGCGGAAAGCGGTCCGGCGTTTCGCATCCAGCACGTGGGCCGCGGTCTGGCGGTGGCGGATTTCGACAACGACGGCGACCTGGACGTCGTGGTGAGCGATTCCGGCGGGAGCCCGCTGCTGCTGCGCAATGACGGGGGCAATCGGAATCATTGGATCGCGCTCCGCGCCCGCGGCCACGAGAGCAATCATTTCGGGATCGGCGCGAAGGTGCGGGTGACCAGCGGCGGGCGGACCCAGTTGCGGGAAGTCAATCCCTACGGAAGTTACCTGAGCACCAGCGACACGCGTTTGTATTTCGGGCTGGGCGAAGCAACCCTTGCCCGCATCGAGATCGAGTGGCCCAGCGGCAAGAAGCAGGCGATCGACGGCGTTCGCGCCGGCCAGATCCTGCAACTGGATGAGGCCGATGCGAAGCGCTGAGAGCCTCATCGATAGTCCCGCGGTGCCGCGGCTCCTGATTGCTGCCGTCCTCCTCGTTTCGGTCGTGATGGGAGCGCAGACTCCTCGGGCCGACCCACAGGGCACGCAACTGGCGGCCGCCACGGAACACCTGCAAAAGGGGAGGGTCGCGGAGGCGATCAAAGCGTGCAAGGGCGTGCTGGCGGCCAATCCACGCTCGGCCCAAGCCCACATGCTTCTAGGCCTGGCGTATCTCGCGCAAGGGTCGTTCGAAATGATCGCCGCCGCCAAAGCGGAATTTCAGCAGGCCATCGATCTTGATCCGGAGCTCCTCTGGGCGCGCTTCTACCTGGCCCGGCTCTATCTCGACCAGGGATTGAACGAAAAGGCCCAGGAGCAACTGGAACGCGGCCTGAAGCAGGTCCCTGACGTACCTGATTTCCTTTCACTGTTGGGTGAAGTCCGGCGCGAACTCGGAGATCCTGGCGCCTCTGTGGAGTTGAACCGCAAGGCTATCGAGGGAGGCGTCGCAATGACCCCGGCGCATTATTTTCTGGCGCTGGCTTATCTGGACCTGAAACAGGAACAGGCCGCAATGGCCGAGTTCGAGAGAGCCATTCGCTCCTCCCACGCCACGCCGGAGTTGTACAACTCGATGGCTTCGCTGTACCTCAGGAAACAGCAGTTCGACGATGCGGAAGAGGCGTGCCGGAGAGCCATCGCGCTGGACCGCTCGCGGCCCGACACCTACCTGACCTTGGCGCGAGTCTATAACGCCCAGCATGCGAGTGACAAGGCGCTGGAGACGCTGCGCGCCGCGCTGCCGGCGGGCAAGGAGTTCCCGGCGACCGAATATTACCAGGGACTGCAGGCGGATCTCGCGGTGGAGCGCGGTGTCGCGTACACGGCGAAGAAAATGTATGCTCCGGCGATTGAAGAGTATGCGCGCGCGCTCGGTTTCGATCCGCGCCGCGCCGTTATCCACCGGCGCCTGGCGGAACTCTATCGACAGAAGGGAGACCTGGCCGGCGCCGCGCTGCATACGAAGGAAGCGGACAACCTCGAAAAAGGCCAAAGGTAGGACTGTCCAGGTCTGACGGTCCTTCAGAACCGAATGCGGTACAGCAGCCCGGCAAACCGGAGTCGCCGCGCAGCGCGTCGAAGGCCGGTGCGTCCGAAGCAGCCTTCGGACGATCCCAGGATGCTGTCATCAATCCACGTCCGACTCTTCTACCGCCTGCCGCTCCAAGATGTTAACGATCGAAGCCGAAGTTGTGGAATGCGGTTCGGCGGAGTGTTACCCTGGGAGACCGGTAACCTGTCATTCACATCCATGGCCGCTTCCGCGTCCTGGTCGGTCCAGCCGAATCTGGCGACGATTCAGGCGATCATGCGGGAAGCCGGCCCAAAGAACACGATCCTTGTCATCTACTTCCGCCATCCGTACGTGCTCGACAAGGCCAGCGGCATGCTCGATGCAGGCGCCATTCTGGCCAACTTCGGCATCAGCGAGCCTGCCCTGATGGACGTGTTGTCCGGCAAAGTGAAGCCGCAGGGAAAACTTCCGTTCGCGCTTGCCAATAATCTCGAGGCTATCGCGAAAAAGCGATCGGACCAAGCGGGGTACCCGAAAGTGGACACTCTGTACAGTTTCGGCTTCGGACTCAGCTATTGAACGAAAGGAGCGAGCCAGGATGTCATTGTTGGTTCGAAACGGCATAATCGCAGCACTCGGGTCTACGGGTTTACTGGTGGGATGCCTGCTGGGGCAGGCGACAGGCGGGCTGGCGCCGTCCACGATGCCGCGGGTGGGGAAGGTGGACGACCGCTTCCAGTCCTACAACGTCGAGATGGTGGAGGTGACGGGCGGACGCTTCTGGGCACCCTACCCGAAGGGCGCTGCCGCCGGCTCCGCTTCCTCCGCGACGTCTTCGAACCAGACGGTGCTACCGCAAAGCCTGTCGGCCGCCAGCGAAGACATGTTCGCCATGCGGCCGCCGATCGACTTGTATGACGCGAGGCTGCGCAAGATGGCGGCCGCGCTCGCTCCCGCCTACGTGCGCGTCAGCGGCTCGTGGGCCAACGCTAACTACTTCCACGATTCCGACGATCCGGCTCCGGCCACTCCTCCCAAGGGATTCAACGGTGTGCTGACCCGCAAGCAGTGGAAGGGAGTCGTGGACTTCTCGCGCGCCGTGGACGCAAAGATCATCTCCTCATTCGCGGGCAGCGACGGCGTTCGCGATGCAAATGGCGTGTGGACCCCGGCCGAAGCGCAGAAGATCCTCGCTTATACCAAAAGCCTGAACGGCGAGATCGCAGCGCTCGAGTTGTTCAACGAGCCCAATCAGGGAGTCGGGACCGGCCAGGGAACGCCCTACAATGCCGCCGTATATGGCCGTGACTTCAAGGTGTTCCTGCCCTTCATCCGAAAAGCCGCGCCGACGATGGTGGTGCTGGGACCCGGATCCAGCGGCGAGGAGAGCAGTACTTACCGGATGAAGAGCGAGGACCTGATGGCGACGTCCGGCCCCGGAATCGACGCCTTCTCGTACCACTTCTACGGTGCGCGCGCCGTGCGCTGTTCGTTCCGCGGCCCGGAGAAGCAGACAAGCTCCGCCCAGGCCCTCTCGGAAGACTGGCTGACCAAAACGGACCAGGCGGAGGCATATTACCGGAAGATCCGCGATCAGTACGGTCCAGGCAAGCCGGTGTGGCTTACGGAAACCGGCGGCGCTTCGTGCGGAGGCAATCCGTGGAACGCGGTTTTTCTCGATACCTTCCGTTACCTGGATCAACTTGGCCGGCTGGCGAAGCGCGGCGTCCAGGTAGTCGCTCACAACACCCTGGCCGCCAGCGACTATGCTCTTATTGATCAGGAAACGCTGGCTCCGCGTCCGAATTATTGGAGCGCTGTGCTATGGCGCAAGCTGATGGATGCTACAGTTCTGGACGCGGGTTCGTCAGGTTCCGACAGCGTTCATCTGTACGCGCACTGCCTCCGCGGGACCAATGGTGGAGTCGCCGTGCTGGCGATCAACACCGATGCTGGCGCGGCCCACGAGTTGGCAATCCCTCTCCAGGCCGATCGCTACACCCTGACTGCTAAGGACACGATGGACACCCGGGTGGACCTGAACGGCGCCGAACTCAAACTGACGCCAGGCGGCGACGTGCCGGCGCTCACGGGTGTGCCGGCGCCGTCCGGAGTCCAGACACTGCCTCCGGCAAGTATCTCGTTCTTCGCGGTGCGACAGGCCAACAACGCGGCCTGCCGGTCCGCCAGGTAATGCGGTGAAACAAAGATCTGAGAGCATAGGAGCAATGAAGACCATGCGAACGAAACAGGCAATTCGAACGGCCGGGGCCATGCTGATCCTGACGTGGAGTGCAGCCGCCCAACAACAGACGATCAAGATCTGGCCGGGTGTCGCTCCCGGTTCTGAAAACTGGTCGGAACCCGAAACTGTGATGAAGGGGGGCGATACCGACCGCGTCGCGAACGTCGTCACTCCCACCCTGATCGCTTACCTTCCGGAAAAGAGCAAGGCCACAGGGACCGGGATCATCATCGCTCCTGGTGGCGGGTTCTCCTATCTGGCGATCGACAAAGAGGGCAATCGCGTTGCGAGCTGGCTGCAGGAGAGAGGCATTGCTGGTTTCGTCCTGAAGTACCGTGTCCGGCAGATGGCGGCAGCGGACATCGCGGCCTTCCAGGCGCGCCGCGCAAGTGGAAATGTGGGCGGTCGCGGGACCCCGGCTCCGGGCGGCCGCGCGGGAGCGCCGGCCAACGCAGGGGCGCTGGCGGCGGCTGCGGGTCGAGCGGGTGGCGGCATGGATAGCGTCGGACAGTACGGTATCGCCGATGGAATCCAGGCGCTCAAAGTTCTGCGCCAGCGAGCCGGCGAATTCGGCCTGTCGCCGGACCGGATCGGGATCGTAGGGTTCTCGGCCGGCGCGATGGTCACCTCCGGCGTCCTGCTCCAGGAGGATCCGGCGTTGAGGCCGGCGTTCGCGGCGCCCATATACGGCGGGCCCTTTGGCGCAGTCCCGGCGATTCCGCAAAAGCTGCCGCCTATTTTCCTCGCCTGGGCGCAGGACGACACAACCGCCGGAGTCGCCTGTGCACGGTTCTACGCGGCGTTGACCGCGGCCGGGTCGAATCCCGAAGTGCACATTTATCGAGCCGGCGGCCACGGGTTCGGAATGGCGAAGCAGGGCACGACCAGCGACCACTGGATCGACGAATTCTATTACTGGTTGGAAGTGCAGGGCCTCACGAAACCGGCGGCGAGGTAGGAGTCGCCCTTGAGGAACTCCCTCGCGAGTTTTCGAATTCAGGCGTTTAGGCAGCAGGTTTTTCTTCGATGGGCACCAGTTTGTAACCGAGTTGCTGGGCCTGTCGTTTGAGTTTGGCTGCGAACCGTTTCTCGCGCTCGGTATCGCGTT
>JAPKZC010000797.1 GCA_026394025.1 Candidatus Solibacter sp. | reverse complement strand
GCCGGGTCACGTTGCAGGGCGACGACTGGCAGATCGGCGTGGTGGAGAATCCCTTCGTCAAAGCCGGCGCGGTGAGTCGGAGCCACGTCTTGCTCCGGCCTTGGGAGGAGCGCCAGCGGCCGTTCAATCCCTACGAGAGTTCACTGCATGCCTTCCCCAATGGACCGAAGCTCTTTGTCGGCCAACGCACCTATGAGTTTCAGGCCACCGCGACTTCTACCGGCGGGGCGGAGGTGCTCCGGATGCAGCTCACCGCGCAGCAACCGGTGCTCGGCGAGCTCAAGATCACGGGTGAATTCATCGGACGCCTGATACTCGCCGGCGGACCCTCTCTGGTTGTCCTCGACCGGCCAGGGGCCGTGATCCGGGTTCCTGTGTCAAGCATGGCCCGGTCGAGGCCACGCACCGCGATTTCACCCGACCGTCGGCGGCCCCGAAAATCACCATCGGCGAGGCCAGCCCCGCGATTCTGGTGGCTGGCGGACCGTTGAAGAATACCGTGTCGGCGACCCGCCAGGGAAAACGTCTATATCTCAAGCACGAACTGGTCGGCGCGGGCGGCGAGGTCTACACGCTGGGCACCGTCGATCGCGCCAAACCGCCGGAGTTCGTGGTCTATCAGGCCGGGAGGAAAGTTGGCACGGGCAAGTTCGAGTTTGGCTGAGGGGGCACCTGTTCGCACTCATGGCGAGTGCCGCCCTACGCTGCCGGTGAATTCAAGATCGTGGCCACGTGGGATCTCGGCGGCCTGGGTCCCAAGGCAGGCCCGCCGACCATCTTCATCTGGCGGCGTCCGGGCATCCTCCCGCAGTTTTCCCCGTGGCTGAGCCTGTTGCCGTTGCTGCTGTTGCCTCCGAATCGCCGCGCCCTCGCCTGGTGGATCTGGCTTCCCCTGGGCGGCCTGACTGCCACCACGCTTCTGCCCGAGTCGATCGCCGGCGGCCTCCCGTCCGACGCCGTCGATGCGGTGCTCGACGTGGCTGGCGCGGTGGCCGTGGGCCTCGCGGCGGTCTGGCTGCTGGCGCCGTATCTGACACGTAAATACCGGTTCGCGACGTCCGGAGGCGTCCTCGGCATTCTGGCCGGCTTCGGCGTGGTGGCCGGAGCGGCCGGGCAGGATCTGGGGGGCGGGCTGTCGAACTCAACCGTGCAGGTGCTGCTCGTCGTCGCCCTCGACGCCACGGTGATCGCGGGGGCGATGTTCCTGGCCGGGTGGGCGTGCCGCAGCCGCACGCGCCCGCTGACGATTTCGCTGTGGCTGCTTGCCGCGATTGCGGCGGTGTGGCTCGCCATCGTGACTTCCTTTCTCGCGGCCTTGGGCGGCCTGCGCTGGCTGGCGTCGCCGGATGGCCTCGGCTTGCTCGTGATCGGCAGCTGCCTCACGTTCGCCGTGCTCCTGCCCTTCCTGGTGCTCTCGTTCCTCAACCCGCTCTTTGGCGAACGCCTCCACGGGCTGCTGCACCTGGGGGTTCGCCGGATTCCAGCCTGAGATTACTCTGTTCGCTCCCAGCGCGAGAATCCCCCAATCGCAAAGTAACCCACTGACCGCTTTACCTCTGAGTTCTTGGGCACTTTTTGCGGGAC
>JAPKZC010001096.1 GCA_026394025.1 Candidatus Solibacter sp. | reverse complement strand
GCTGGAGCTGGTGCCGGACAGGTTGGGGGGGTCGAATGGCGGACGGTTCAACGCGTTGAACGCTTCGAAGCGCAACTGGATTCTGACCTTCTCGGTGATGGAGGTGTTCTTGATCATCGAGAGATCGACGTTGGCGGCCCCATCCTGGCGCAGGCTCCCGTACCTGGTCCCGAAGGTGTTGATGTTGCTTGCCAGTTGTTGCGCACTGACGGTATTGAATCGCGTGGTGTCGAACATGGCGACGTCGAGGTTGGAGGGGTGCGGGTTGTTATTCAACACGCCACCGTTGTAGATGATGCTGCTGGCGAAGGTCAGCGGCGCGCCGATCTGGTTCACATAGATGCCGTTGAAAGACCAGCCTCCCACGATCCGATTTAGGACACCCGAATGGAGATCCAACGCCTTGCCCTTGCCGAAGGGGAGAGTGTAGCTGCCGCTGATGACGAGGCGCAAGGGGCGGTCGTCGGCCGCGACGCGTTTTTCAGGCTGCGAGTCGGTAGCGTTCTTGTAGTTGTCTCGCGCAATCAACTTCGAGTAGGTGAAGTTGGCGAGGATCGACAGGCCATGGGACATCCGCTTCTCCACGCGCGCGTCCATGCTATGAAAGAACGAACTGGCCGCATTGGTGCCCTGTAGGGTGAGGCCGGTGAACTGGGGGTAGGGAGTCAAGAGCGACTGCCTTGACACGGTGGCGCTGTTGAGCGACTGCCCGGGGATCTGGCCTGCAAATGGATTGGCCACGAGGAACCCGAGGTAGTCGATGGTGGCCTGGTCGCGCGTCCGGGAGGTGCTCAGGTAATTGGCGGGAATAGCATCCATATTCCGATCCATCAGCAGGTGGAGGGCATGGTTGCCGATGTACGCCATTTCCAAAACCACTCCGCCCGGCAACTCACGTTGGGCGCCGAGTTCCCAGCGGACCGAGTAGGCATTGTGAATGGTCGGATTGTAGTAGGTGAGACTTTTGCCCAGGTTGGTGGCCAAGCCGAGGGAAGACCCGGTGGGCTGCTGGAACCCGTCGGGAAACGGGTTGGCCAGGGTCGCGTAGGGCGTCAGGTAGTTGTCGGTCGTGGTCAACATGGTGGTGGCCTGGCTGAAACCGGGTTGGTTGAAGCTGGGGTTGTTGACCGGAAACATGAAAACGCCGGTGCCGCCGCGGATCACGGTCTTGGCGCCCAGAGGCGTCCAGGCAAAGCCGAGGCGCGGGCTGAACATCTTGGATTGGGGAGTAAAGATGTTCCGATTCGAGGCGGTGGCGAACAGCGGGCCGCCCAGCACCTTGAACTGGCTGGCCGGAATCACATCCGGCTTCAAGGCATAGGCAGCCTGCACGGGCCCGGAAATGGGGCTTGGGGTGGTACCGTCAAAGCCGTTGATACTCCGGTTGTAGCGCTCGGTGTTGGGAAATTCGCGCTCGAATCGCAGCCCAAGATTCACCGACAAATTGCTCCTGACGCGCCAGTCGTCCTGCACGAACACCGCCAGATACTTAGTCTGGTTGGTGCGGAGGGCGTTGATATCGAAGGAGCCAGAGGTCGGCATTCCCAACAGGAAGGCCGCCAGGTCTTGTCCAACCGAAGCCGCAGCCGAATTGTCGGCAGCTCTGGTCCAGTTCGTGCTGAATGTGTAGACG
>JAPKZC010000332.1 GCA_026394025.1 Candidatus Solibacter sp. | reverse complement strand
TGGTCGATGCCCTGCTCGACGACCGCGGCGCCAGCTTCCTCACCCGCCGCGAAAGTCCCACCGAGCCGCCCAACTATTACGTCCGCACGGTTGACGGCAAGATCACCGCCATGACCAGCTTCCCCGATCCTCAGCCCATCTTCCGCAAGATCAAGAAGCAGTTGGTCACCTACCAGCGCGCCGATGGTGTGCCGCTTTCCTTCGTACTCTATCTGCCGCCCGATCACCAGCCCGGCACGCGCCTCCCGACCCTCATCTGGGCGTACCCGCTCGAGTTCAATGATGCCGCTACCGCCGGGCAGGTCTCCGGCTCCTCCAAGCGCTTCACCGAGGTCACCGGCTATTCGCAGCTCTTCCACGTGCTCGATGGCTTCGCCGTGCTCGATAACGCCTCAATGCCGGTAGTCGGCGATCCCGATACCGTCAACGATACCTACATCAAGCAGATTGTGGACGATGCCAAAGCCGCCATCGATAAGGCCGCCGCCATGGGCGTGACCGACCCCGCGCGCGTCGGCGTGGGCGGCCACAGCTACGGCGGGTTCATGACCGCCAACCTGCTGGCGCACTGCGATCTCTTTAAGCCGGGGATCGCCGAAAGCGGCGCGCACAATCGCACCCTGACCCCGTTCGGCTTCCAGAGCGAGCGGCGCACCATCTGGCAAGCCCCCGATGTCTACATGAAGATGTCACCCTTCATGTACGCCGACAAGATCAAGACCCCCATGCTGTTGATCCACGGTGAAGCCGACGACAACGACGGCACCTTCCCCATACAGAGCGACCGCATGTACCAGGCCATCCGCGGCAACGGCGGCGTGGCGCGCCTCGTCTTCCTCCCCTTCGAAGCCCACGGCTATCGCGGCAAGGAAACCATCGAACACGTGCTTTGGGAAAAAATGACGTGGCTCAACAAGTACGTCAAGAACGCAGGTGCGTCTAGTAACTGAATCGCCTACGAGGGGGCCGCGCAGACGGTCGAAATCCTGCCCAACGACAAGAAGACCCTCGACCTCAAACTGACGCTCAACAAGGAACAGTAGGACAGACTATCGCCTTTTGTAGCCTGTCGACTTTCTACAACGTGCGCGCCCCGCGACCGCTGTCGTCCTGCACCACGCTGCAACGGAGGGACGGAGGGCACAGCGCGACGGCTCTGCGTATCGCTGGTGGGCGGAGCATACTGCCACGCCGCCGGCTGGAAAGTCATGCGGCGCCAAGACTCTCCAGGTGGTGCCCGAACTCGACTTCGACCAGCCAAATGGTGCTCTTGAATTTGGTGTATGCTCCGGACAAGCGCACACCGGCGATCTTGAGCAGCTTCCCCAAGCCGGCCAGCAGTTCCGCGTCAATCCCGAAATCGTCGTTGTACTCCACCTTCAACTCGAACTGCTCCAAGCCCTGGCGAAGCCGCTGCTCGGCGATATCTCTCCATATTGGCTCGTGCTCGTACCAGACCGTATCCGGCGGAAGCTGCGGCGCCTGGGTGGGACTGTACTTGCCGTTAAAATAGAGCCGCTTGCTGGAACTCTTGCCTGCCCCGATCTTCAGCCCGACTGGCACGCGACGAAGCCCTGCCTCGGTCCCGATCTTGGCTTTCCATCCATACCCCTTCTGAACATCGAGCGTGACGTGGGCCGCCCCCAGATACACCAGTATTTTCAAGATCTCCCGTGCCTTGTCGTCAAACAGGCAATCATGAAACTTCGGGGCGGGATAGTAGACAAGCGGCTTGTAGGGGTGGGCAATGTACGGGAAGTTCGCCTCTGGCTGTCCGGTGCCTGGGATACACAAGTTTCGCGCGCGTCCGCGGGGAACCAGCAGCACATCAATCGGCAACTGTTTGGTGATCGTCTTGGTACTGTCATCCACGATCACAATCAGCTTTCTTTGTTCGTACGGCAGCACCTCGATGGGCTGGTCCGCCGCATCCGCGGCCTGACCCTCGCCCATCGCGCGGGCTTCCACCGGGCCGGGACCAGCCTCCCGCTCCGGCCGGATGGCTCCGGCAAGGTCTTTTCTCCAATTCATGTGCCTGGCAGTGTGCCAGGCTTCCTTCATCGCCAGCCGGAGGTCCGCTTTCTCCAAGCCGGCGCCGTCACGGATCGACGGAAGATAACTCTTAAGAACCTGGCCCATGGCCCACGTAAACGCCGCAACCACAGGGGGCTGCCAGTACAAGAAGAGGCTGCTCACGCCCGGGAATGACTTGATCATCGCGGTCGCCCCAAAAATGGTCGCGGACCATCCGCCAACCGCTCCCACGAGCGTAAGCACCAGGTCCTTAAACCTCTCTTTGGTTACCTCAACCCCATAGTGCTCGGCGAGGGTGTAATACATCGTGAGTTGGCAGCCGAGCACTCCGGCCAGGTCGGCGCCGACAATCGGAGTAATATCGGCAACTCCGGCCAGCAGCGAGTACCGTAGAATCGTACTGTTTACTTTGTCTTCGTCAACCATGACGGGCACCTCCTATCTCCAGGGCGGCCCTTTTTCTGGCCGCGGGATCCGGTGTGACCTGCTCCTCTGTGATCTGGTCCGCCTGTGAAGTAATAACGTGACGTGATTTCTTGCCCTTCAGATGTTGGTTGGGATCGCTCTGTGTCATATGCGCCCCCACCAGTTTCTGTACACCTTTTCGCGCCGCGACGCAAGGGGTCGAATTCCGGCCAGGATTGGTTACGCCACGCAAGCGGCACGCACTTTCACTTCGTTGGGACGCCCCTGGCGTGACAAGCAACTTATGGCCTACATCGTGCGCGCGACGGTGTGGATGGTGATCTCCACTTTCTCGCTGACCCGGAGAATCAGGGTGCTGGGGTTCTTCATGCCCCATTTCACGTAGGGGATCTCGAAGGTGGCGGCCACCGTGTACTGGCCGGCGGCGGCGTCCACCGTGACGGGGAGCAGGATTTCGTGTTCCACGCCGTGGATTGCGAACACTCCGTGGAGTTGCACTTGCGACTTGCCCTGGGGCACGACTTTGCCATCCACGCGGTCGGGACGGAAGGTGATTTCGGGGTATTTGGCACTCTCCAGAATTGCGGCGTGCATCTTCTTATCGCGGCCCGCACTGCCGCTCTCGCCGCTGGCGGCATCCACTACCAGTTCGCCGGAGGCCTTACCGGACTGCGGGTCGAAACTCAGCGTGCCGCGCTTCAGCCGGAAGCTCCCGTGGACCGTGTGCAGCAGGCTATCCAGGGTGAACTCGACTTTGGTCTGAGCCGGTTCGATGACCAACGAATCGCCGGCTGCCAGCAGAACGGCGGACACACAGAAGGGGAGGAAGAGACGCATCGGTTTCATCATAAGGTGAGCATTCGCCAGCCGAGGGCCAGGCCGTTGGCAAGGAAATCCGTGGTGGATTGTTCGCCGACGTGCATGGCGAGCATGCCGGCAAAGAGATTGGGACGTTTGGCGAGAGCGCGGATGGCGCGCGAGCGCAAGCCGCTGCGGCGGTCGAGCAGCAGCATCAGTTCAGCCATCCATTCGGGACGGCGGCCGATCCGCCGGTGCTCGGCCTGGTAACGCGCGAGATCGCCGGCGTCAAGCGCCGCGGCCAGCGCCATGGATTGCTGGAACAGCAGGCAGAGGCCCTCCCCGGTGATGGCGTCGACGGAGCCGGAAGCGTCGCCCACCAGCGCCACGTTGCCGCGGTACACGGCTTTGAGACGGCGCGATGCGGTGACTCCACCGCGCTCCAGATTGGATGGACCCGCGCCTGCCAGACGGCGCGCCACTTCGGGAAATCCGGGCAGCGCATCTTCCAGGCGCAGGCGACGGTCGCGCGAGATCAGCACGACACAGACTTCGGCGGCGGCGATGGGAGTGACGTAGAGCTGGCAGGCGTCGCCCCAGTGGATCTCCATGTACTCGCTCCACGGTGTCACGGCGTAGTGGCGGCGGAATCCGAAACGGCGGCTCTCGTGGTGGCAGGCATCCAGGCCGGCCCAGCGGCGCACCGGCGAGTGGCCGCCATCGGCGCCGGCGATCCAGCGGGCGCGCACCAGGCGGTCATCGGCGATGACGCCCTGCGGAGTGATGCCGGAAACGCGGACACCCCACGCCAGGCGGACGCCGGCGTCGATGGCCTGATTGACCATCAACTGATGGAGCATGGTGCGGCGCAAACCGAGTCCAGTTCCGTTGGGGAAAGCGGCCTCGACGGCGGAATCGCGATCACAAAAGCGGATGCCGCGGAAGGGGTGGCCGGCGCCGGCGTCCAGATCGAGACCGAGCGAACGCGCGGCGGCCATGCCATCGGGCATGATGCCTTCGCCGCAAGCCTTATCGATGGGCGGCACGGCGCAATCGGCGAGCGTGACATCCAGGCCGCGGCGGCGCGCTGCGAGAGCGGCAGCAAGGCCGGCGGGGCCGCCGCCAATGACGAAGAGATCGGTAGAGCGCGGCAGGGGCGTCATGGAAGGACGGCCCCGGCGCCAGCGCGCGGCAACCGCTCCCTGACTGAGGCGCTGATTGGAGCCTCTGGCGCGAATCCCAGCGGCGTCGCGCGGTATCCCGGTGCGTGACTGAGCTTCCGAGGCATCATTGACTTGAGGTTTACCACGCGGCGGACGAGGCCGTGGACCCCACTCCAGAAGATGCCGGAGCTGTGCATGAGATTCACGATACCGCGCGCGGCTTCGGGCATCTGCATAGAGGTGTGACGTGAGCAATCGGACCACCGTCGATAACTCTTGCACTTCCCAACAGAATCATGCAGAATTGCTCTCGCGGGGAATGCGCGTCGGCCGCGATCGCGGCAAAGCGCAGTGTCAAGAAGAGGAAAACTGCTGTTCTCATGTTGGCTCGAATGTGTGCGCTGCAACTCGCAATCTTGTCCTGCACCGCCCAAATTGCACGAATAGATCCAACGTCCGCCCGCTGCGCGCCCAGCAGCGCATGCAGGTTCAGGCGCTGGGTATGGTCCATTGTCAATTTCATCGGGTTTCCTTTCGGGGATTACGGATTGGAATACAACACGCCGTGGCTCCGGCAGGCGTCTTCACTTTCGGCACGCCAGCCCACCCGGAGGCATTCGTGGCACCCATCAATTCGGCGAAGCGGTAGCCGTTGCCGGTGCCGCCCGCCAAGATCAGCTCACCGCCGGCGGTAACCTCAAGAAGCCTGTGATCCGCGAGATTCGATCCAGGACCATAGATCCGAAGCGGCGACTCCGCGTTGTCCTTGGCCGCGATCACGGTCGTGCCGCACGCGACTCCGGCCGCGACGAAGGCGGTCTGCGACGCCCACGTGCGAACATATCCAGGTTTAGGATCGTTGCCCTGCTGCAGGCACGCGCCCCACAGGTAGGTGGCGCTGCTCGTCCAGTTATCGCCGTTCCCGGCGAACGGGCGCACCACGATCCAGAGGCAGGTTCGCAGCCAGTCGGTGGGCCAGCAATCGCCTACCGATCCACAACTGCCACCCGCAGCGATCGCTCGTCTTCGCGTCCAGCGGCCGTCTTGATATGGTTCGTCGCGGCATACACCGCGCCAGATGCGGTCCCGGCTTTGAGCCACACGGTGGTGACTTTGCCGTTCGTCGAAATCGACGAGCTGTGCGTTGTGAGTCCGCTGGCTGAGGGAACGACCCAGGTGCTCTCTGTGATCGTGTCGGTGGCGCCGAGCCAGGCCGTCCAATCGAATCCGTAGTCCAGATTGGCGTTCGGATCTTTCTTCACTTCGTAGGCCATACCGGGAAGCTCCTTATCTCCACGGGCACACCAAAACCGCGAGTCTCCATGGGCACGGAGAAGACGCGGCGCTCTGCTGGTA
>JAPKZC010000544.1:4600-6017 GCA_026394025.1 Candidatus Solibacter sp. | reverse complement strand
TTCTCTGCGCTTATCTCTGCGTCTCTGCGCCTCTGCGTTGAAAAACTCCTCGGATCAGAACGAGAGCTTAAGGGCGAGCTGAATGACGCGCCAGCTTTCGCCGTTCTGGTTGGTGGTGGCCGAGCTGGCGGTGGAAAGCGTTACACAACATGCCTGGCCGAACACGCTGGAGGTGAGTGCCGGACTGCCGCCGCTGGCATCGCGCGGGTTGCGGAAATTCGGGTGGTTGAAGGCGTTGAACATCTCGGTGCGGAAGACCATGCGCGCCTTCTCGGAAATGCGGAAGCCCTTGGTGATGCCGAGATCGAAGTTCCAGTAGCTGGGGCCCTGGAAGATGTTGCGGCCGAAGCCGAGTTGCCCGGGTCCGGGGGTGGTGAACGCATCGGCGTTCTGGTAGAACACGGGACCGATGACGCCCGCCTTCTGCTGAAGTTGGGGTTGCGGCAAGCTGATTCCGGACTTCAATTCGGCGCGCGACTGAGCCGAGAAATTGGCGGTCAGCACGCCGGACCGAATGGTGAACGGTTCGCCGGACTGGTAGGTGAAAATCCCGTTGGTGCTCCAGCCACCCACGATGGCATTGAGGAAGGGATTCGGGCTGCCCATGAGCTTCTTGCCCTTGCCGAAGGGGAGCTCGAAGATGCCCGACCAATTGAGCACATGCGTCTGATCGAAATCAGACCGGGCGCGCTCGTTGTGGTAGTTGCGCGCGTCGGCGGGGGTTCTGGCGGCGGTAGTGGTCAAGCCGCCGCTCGAAGTGGAGGCCACCGGATCGATGGAGAGATCGTCGATCGATTTGCTGAAGGAGTACGCGCCGTTGAGGAGTAGTCCCTGGCGGTCGAAGCGTTTGCGGAAGGTGAGTTGGAAGGCGTGGTAAACGGAGTCGCCGCCGTTATCGAAGTAGAGGATCTGGGCGAATTGCTGATTGGCGCGGAGCTTGAGTGCCAGGGTAGTCTGCTCGATGCGGCCAGCCATGTTGCCGGCGCCATTCTGGCTGAGATCCGTGATGGAAGTGGTGGAGTTGGCGAAGGTGCTGGTGAGAATTCCTTGCTGGATGAGTGGCACGGCGGTGGCGCCTGCGCATTGGTTTCCATTGGCGAGGGTGCCATCGGGCCGGCAACCGCTGATGGCGGTGTTCTTCTGCATGGCCAGGAAGGAGGGCAGGATGGGCGCCGAATCGATCTGGTTGGCGTCATAGGAGCGGTAGAGGCGCTGGCCGCGGCGCCCCACATAGCCCGCCGAAAGAATGTAGCCGCCGGGCAGTTCGCGCTGCAAGGTGAGATTCCACATGTGCACCGTGGGCAGCATGAGTTGCGGATCGAAGACGCGCGCCACGGGGGCATTGTTTTGCAGTTGCAGCGGCGGCGTGAGGAAGGTGGAGGGCTTGGCGGAGGGCACCGGCAGTTCGTGGAAAACC
>JAPKZC010000544.1:0-4569 GCA_026394025.1 Candidatus Solibacter sp. | reverse complement strand
CCGCAGCCCGGCGTGGTGGTGACCGCTCCGGTGGCACCTATGGTGGAGTTACAGGTGTAGGTCTGTCCGGGGACAGCGGTGGCGATGGAGGTTACCTGGAAGGTGGAAATTGGGTCGAACGCAATGCCGTAGCCGGCGCGCACCACCATTTTCGACGAACCGCCGGGAGACCACGTGACACCGAGGCGGGGGGCGAGGGCGCCTTTGTTCCAGTTCTTATACCAGCGCTCGGCATGGACGAAGGTGACCAGGCCCTGGCTGCCATCGATGGGTTTGTTGGGGACGTACACGCGGTTGCCGGCCTCGGTGGGTGGTCCGTTGAGTTCCCAGCGCACGCCGTAGCTGAGGCTGACATTCTTGCGCAGCTTCCACTCATCCTGGGCGAAGAAGTTGTACTGCTTGGTGCGTTGGCCCTGCGCCCACAGGGTGACTTTCTTTTCGCCGTTCTTGAAGGGCAGGAAGGTATCGCTATTGATGTTGCCCATGAAGACCTGGGTGAGTGAAGCGGGAATGCCGAGCAGGTCATTGATGGTGCCCTGCAAGCGGTTCAGGTCCGTGGCGGCGATGCCGGGGGTGGTTCCGGCGCTGAGTGTGGGCAGGGTGAAGCCGGTGGGCGGGCGGGTGGCGCGCGACAGGGAAATCGCGGGCACCAGACTGGTGCCGCCCACGTCGCCGCGCTGGTCGTTGTGCTGGTACATGCGGATATTGGCGCCGAAACGGACCACGTGCGCGCCGGTGACGTAGCTCACGTTCTCAATGATCTGGGGCACATTGACGGCTCGCGAGGTGCGCGGGTTGGCGGTATAGTCCACGGTAGAGTTGTTGAAGGTGAAACGCGGCGTATTGGGGAAGAGCGGGTTGGCCTCACCCTGGGTAAACAGGAAGGTGAAGCGGGAATAGCCGAGGGTCAGTTCGTTGACCACGCGCGGGGTGAGAATACTGCGCAACCCAACCGCGATGTTGTGGGCCGGCCGGAAGACTTCGCCGCGCGGAGGATAGCCCGGCAGTACCTGCGGACGGCTATTGAGCGGATCGCCGCCGAAGGTGTTCTGCTCGGCGCCGAGCCAGCGGCCCCACAGGGTGTGCTTGTCGCTGATCAGGTGGTCCATGCGGACCATGTACTGGGGCCCGCGGACGCGCACCGGGGAGTTCCACTGATAGGCGCCGGTGTTGAGCCCGTCGCCGGCGGAGTAGGAATTGGGCGCGGGGTAGCCGCCAAGCACGGATTTCACGGTGGCATCCAAGCCGCGGCGTAGCGGATCGTTTGCGAAGATGTTGTAGGACGCGACGCAGTTGGCGTCGGTGGGGCTGGCGCAATTGCGGACGCCGGAGGCAAGCTGTCCGGTGCGCGAATCGATCAGGACGGGCGTGTTCTGGGTGATGCGCTGGCCGTTGACGGAAAACGAGGACTGGGGATCCACCACGAAGTAGCGGTAGATACCGGTGAGTGCGGTGGAGGAGTAGAGGCTGACGGTGCCGTAAGTTTTGTCGACGGGGTCGGCGAAGTTCACCTTCTGTCCCTGCCAGCTACCGAAGATGAACGTCTTGTTCTTCCTGATGGGCCCACCGACTTCAAAGCCGTACTGGTTGAGTTGGATAAGCGGCTTGGAGCCACCCTGTGCGTTGGCGTAAAACTCATTGGCATTGAGCGCCGTGTTGCGGAAGAACTCGAAGGCGGTGCCGTGAATCTGGTTGGTGCCGGAGCGGGTGGCGATGGAGACGTTGGCGCCGGAGTTACGGCCCTCCTCCGGCGAGGGGTTGGAGGTGGTGACCTTGAATTCCTGGACGTTGTCGGGGTTGAGGCGGAAGATATTGTTGGTGGGGTTGGGATTGGTGGACTCGTTGGCTTCAATGCCGTCGATGGTGACGTTGACGGCCATGGCGCGCGCACCGTTGACGTTGACGGTGTTGCCGGAGCGCTGCACCACGCCGGGCTCGTACATGAGGAGGTTGAGCGGATTACGCCCGTTGAGCGGCAGTTCGGTGACGGCTTTCTGCTCGACCACGTTGCCGACGACGGCGTTGGAGGTCTGCACGGCTTCGGAGTTGGCGGTGACTTCCACGGTGTCGCCGACGGCGCCGACTTCGAGTGAGATGGCGAGAGAGAGCGGGGTGTTGATCTGGACGGTATTGCCACGGCTCTGGAAAGTTCTGAAACCCTTAGCTTCGACGCGAACGGTGTAGGCGCCGGCCGGGATCGACGGGAAGGCAAAGAGACCTGCGTCGGTGGTGGATTGGCGCTGGATCACGCCGGTGGAATCGTTCGTGAGAGAGACGGCGGCATTGGGGACGGAGGCACCGCTTTGGTCGCTGACCGTGCCGGAGATCTGTGAGGTGGAGGTTTGGGCGCCGGCAGCGAAAGAGATCAACAGCAGGACGCCCGTGACGGTGAGCAAGCTCTTGAGCTTCATTAGTACCCCACTACGCAAAATGATGTTGGGTAGCATTATACAGGATTCGGGGGGGAGCAGAAGTTCCTCCGTAGCGATCACTGGCCGCAGTCCTGGGTGGCCCGACCGGAGTACACCGAGCGGCGTTGGTGACGCAAACTGCGAGATGCGAGCGAGTTCCTTACAAAAGGTTAAACCATCTTCTTTCTGCGGCTTGCGGCGATTGCGCAGAGTTTTGTGACGCAAACGGGCCGAACAGGGGTGGAGTGGCGCCGAGGCAGGGGAAGGTGACGCGCCGGGTTGTGGGACAGTCAACGGCGCATGAGACCCCTCCTAATCACCGGTATAGCACGGCACCCGGCCAATCTCGGCCTGCCGGATCTGGAAGCGATTGAAAAGAAGGGAAATCGAGGTTAGCATCTTGTGTGAACGGGATTGGCGGGACGGCGATGTCACGGGAGGAATCGGGTGGCCTGAACGTCACGCGAGTGGACTTCATCGCTTTGGCCAAGAGTTGCGCTCCAACTCACGCGCCAGGGACGCCACCCTTCGCAGGTTCGTCTGGTCATAAACGCTTGAAACGGCCATTTGCGGCCACTGGCCCCACAACTTCTCTGCCCGCGCGGCGAACTGCTGCGCCATCTTGAGATTTTTTGGAAGTTCGATTCCGGCACGCGCCTGGGCCGCTCGGAAGCGTGCGGCTCTCTCGCAGACCTCCGCCAGATCGCGATGGAAGTACATGTCCTTCGGGTACTGCGACGACAAGCCTTCCGCTGCCTCCAGCGCGGCGGCAAACTCGGCTTCCGCACGCCGCCATTGGCGGAGCCCGGCGAGCGATGAGCCGCGTCTGGCAAGCAGAAGCAAGCGAAACTCCAGCGCGCCGAGGTCCGACGGATTCTTTCGAAGCCTCTCCGCGTTCAGAGCTTCCCCCTCCTCGCGAACCTGCATCGCTCGCCCAGGATTGCCTGCGTGATCCTCCGCGTTGGCGAGAATCTCGAGACAATTGATTCGCACCGCAGCCTGGAGTGGGGTCGATCCGGGCTTCGATGCCGCCGTTCCGGTAAGGCAGCCGGTTGCGTATTTGACCGCCTGGACTGGATCGGAGCCGGCCAGCACATCCGAGATCTTCCCTTGTACGAGGGCCAGGTCCAAGGGAGCCTGAGTGTTTTTGGGATCGGCGGACACGAGTTCGCGCGTCAGCTCAATTGCGCGCCGGTAGTAGTCGAGCGCGCGTTGACTGTCGCCAAGATTGAAGTACTTCGGACCTCCCGATGCATTACCCAGCCAAGTGTAGATGGTACCGAGTTCGCGCCTGTAGCGCGCGTTGGCGGGAAACTGGCGGGCCAATTCGGAAGCGATGGTCTCCGCCTCCCCGTAGGCTTTCAGACAGCCTGCGGGGTCGCCCCGGGCGTGAGCCAACCGCCCGATTCTCTCCAAGGTGAGCATCAGCGTCCGCCGCGATTCCGGCCGCGGCCATTTCCGTCGATCAGCGCATCCCCGAGCAGGTTGGAATGGCTCACGTAGGTGGCGTGGTCCGCTTCCGCGGCTCGCGGGCTGTCGAGGATCTTGCGCTGGAGCTCATGTCCCGCCCGAAGATTCGCGAGGCCGTTCCTGGTGTCCGACAACACCCCGAACTGAACGTCTCCTATCTGGATTTGCGCCGTCGCGAGCACCCGCATGACTTCGAGGTTCCGGCCGTCGCGCTGGTGAAGATACCGGGCAAGATCGCGCGCTCGTCCGTAACTCTCAACGGCGGCCTGCGGGTGTCCGAGATTCGCCAGACGGGGGTTTCCTTGCACGTCTCCAACTTTCAGGTATGCCTGAGCGAGCTCCAGCCGGAGGCCTGGGTCGGCGCCGGTCTCGCTGGCCAGGCTGTCCAGGTATTGCAGGGCTGTCTTGACGACGAGTTCACGCGCTTCGGTGGCGCCCTGCAAGTTGGAGATCTTATCGTGAAAATCGAAAAGGAAGGTGTTCGCCAGATGCCGCACCTGCGCAAAGCGCCTTTGTGCGCGCCGGCCTTCGTAGATAGCCGCGCCGCCCGCCGCGGCAAGGGCCGCCACGATGAGCACCGCCGCCAACAGAGCCACGCGGTGGCGCGCCGCAAACCGCGTGGCTCGATACCAGAGTGTGTCCGGCCTCGCGATAACCGGCAGCCCCGTCAGGTGGCGGCGCACGTCCT
>JAPKZC010000646.1 GCA_026394025.1 Candidatus Solibacter sp. | reverse complement strand
TGCCGCCGCCGCGCAGTTGCACGCCCTCGTCCACGGAACTTACCGCCAGCCACCTGGCACCCTCGGCCGAGAGCACGCGCGCCACTTCGAGAGCGCCGTGCCCGTAAGCGTCCGCTTTGACGACGCCCGCGACCTCCACCAGCGGACCTACCACGGAGCGCACATTGCGGAAGTTGCGCGCGATCTGCTCGCGGGAGACCAGGGCGTAGGATCGAAAAGGAGCGGACACTTCATTTATTGTAAAGGGTCGCACTAATGGGTCATCGTGTAGACCACGAAATTCACGCCCAGGCGAATTCCCAGGAAGGAGAACTTCTGCGGGTACTGCGGATTGTCCGCCAACTGCCAGGAGTCTCCCAGATCGTTGTTAAAGGTGATGGCCACCATCACGCGTCCCTTGTCGTCGCGCACGCCGCGCCAGTACGGCTTGTCGCCGTCCGCCCGATAGGTGTTCCCGTTGCGCACCAGCGAGCGGAAGTTCCCAACCTGGTAGCGCTCCTTCACGTCGTAAGCGGTGTGAAAGATGGCGTCCTCTTCCGGCAGGTCCACAATCTGCCGGTCGGGAAAGATGCGGCGCATCCCCACTTCGAAGCCGGCCCATTCCTGGGTGCCAAAGAAGCTGTCGCACAACATGAAGCCGCCGCGCAGCAGGTACTCGCGAATCTTGCCGGCCTGCGCGTCACTCAGAGTCCAACTCGTGGGCATGCCCACGTGCAGATAGGGCCAGTGAAAGATCTCGTCGCCGTCATCCGGGTTTATGGGCTGTTCCACACTGCGCACATCGATGCGCGTGAGCCGCCGCAGCGCCACGGCGAACGTGCGGTCGCCGCGCGGATAATCGACGGTCCAGTTGGTGCCTCCGTACTGCCAGTTGCCGCCCCCGCCGCCGCGTCCGCGCCCGCCGCCACCGCCCGAAGGGTACATCAACCGGCCCAACACCAGTTCCGCTTTGTTCTGGTAATCCGGTGGAAGCGCGGCGGTGCTGTCCCCGCCTTCCATGGGAGGGTATTCCCGGAACGGACGCTGCGCCCGCAGTCCGGTGAGCAGCACGAGGAGCAGAGCCCCCAGTATCCAGGTTCGGATGGAGATGCCTCGGATTCGTTTCGTTAAACCCATCAATCGTCCCTGTCGTTCGGAGTATACCCCGCGCGCCGATCCATCCATTGGTCCCCTGTGCAAAGAAATGTTAAGCTCCTTAACAACCGTCTGTCTGTATTCTGGAGGCGTCCATGCAGCTTCGATCGTTACTCGCCCGCCCATTCGGCGTCGCCCTGGCACTGTGCGCCACTTCCCTGGCCATCGCCCAGCCCCCCGATTTCGGCCCACGCGGTTTCGGCGGCCCACGCGGCGGACCCGGCCAGCGCACGAAACTCCTGCCGCAGTTCGACAAGGAAGGCAAAGGGTACCTCAACGCCGCCGAACGCAAAGCCGCCCGCGAGTATTTGGCCACGCAACCACGTCGTGGTCGCGGAGGCTTCGGCGGGAATCGCGGTTTCGGCGGCGGCTCGTCGCCCCCCGCTCCCGGCCCCAGCCTCAAACCCGCCGCCGTCAAGTCCTACACCAACGAACCGCTCTACGATCCGCAAATCCTGCGCACCCTCTTCCTGGAATTCGAAGCCCCCGATTGGGAAAAAGAGCTCGCCGATTTCTATCACACCGATGTTGACGTCCCCGCCAAGCTCACGGTCGATGGCAAGGTCTACCCCGACGTCGGCGTCCACTTCCGTGGCCAGTCCTCCTACTCCACCGTCCCGGAGGGCCGCAAGCGCTCGCTGGGCGTCTCTCTCCACTTCATCAACGCGGATCAGCGCCTCAACGGATACCGCTCGCTCAACCTGCTCAACTCCAACGCCGACCCCACCTTCCTGCGTACTGTCCTCTATCAACATGTGGCCCGCCAGTACATGCCCGCGCCCAAGGCCAACTGGGTCCGCGTGGTGATCAACGGCGAAAGCTGGGGCATCTACGTCAATACCCAGCAGATCGATTCCGAATTCACCCAGGAGTGGTTCAAGTCCACGAAGGGCACCCGCTGGAAAGTCCCCGGCAGCCCCGGCGCGCGCGGCGGACTCGCCTGGCTCGGCGACGACCCCGCCGCCTACAAAGGCAGCTACGAGATCAAATCGAAGGACGACCCGCAATCGTGGGCCGCCTTGATCAACCTCTGCAAGGTGCTCAACCAGACGCCGCCCGGGCAACTCGAAAAGGCGCTGGAACCCCTCCTCGATCTCGACGCCACGCTAAAATTCCTCGCCCTGGACAAGGCCGCCATCAACAACGACGGCTATTGGGTCCGCACCAGCGACTACGGCATCTATTTAGACCCCACGGGCCGCTTCCACCTCATCCCCTGGGACGCCAACGAGACTTTCCGCGAGACGGAATCCATGGCGCGCCGGGGTGGAGTGGAGATCGCCGAGGGCGCGGAACTCGACCCCTTCACCGGCGCCACCGACCCTGCTAAGGCCCTGCTCTACCGCCTGCTCGCCGTCCCAGCCTTGCGTGCCCGCTACCTCGCCAACATGCGCGATATCGCGCTCAACTGGCTGGATTGGTCGAAGGTCGGCCCCCTGGTGAAGCAGTTCCAGGCCCTCATCGCCGCCGATGTCCAGTCCGATACGCGGAAGATCTTCTCCACCGAAAGCTTCACCAAATCGGTCACCCAAGATAACTTCGAGCCGGGCTACGGCCCCACCGCGCCCTCCTCCATGAGCTTGAAGAGCTTTATCGAACAGCGCCGCGCCTATCTCCTGAGTTACCCAGGCATTAAACTCGGCGATAAGTGAGCGCCATTCACGCCCGCTGCGCGATGAAGTAGTAGGCCAGCAGCAGCCACGCCGCGATGAAACACACGCCGCCGATGGGCGTGATCGCGCCCATCG
>JAPKZC010000337.1 GCA_026394025.1 Candidatus Solibacter sp. | reverse complement strand
TGGACGATGAAGAAGGCGTTCGCAAACTATGTTGCGCGGTGCTGCAAAGCAACGGGTACGACGTGCTGGAGGCCGACAATGCGGAGTCCGCGCTGGCAGCGTACGATAAGAACGCGCACAAAGTGGATATGCTGCTGACCGACGTCGTGATGCGCCAGATGAACGGCTTCGAACTGGGCCGCGCACTCTCGCAGCGGACTCCGGGGCTGAAGGTCCTCTACATGTCCGGCTACCGCGACCAGGGGGGCGGGATAGAACCCGGACAGTCGCCGGACACGTTCCTGCACAAGCCATTCACACCGGACCTCCTCCTGGCGAAAGTCCGCGAAGTGCTGGACGCCGAAGCAGGGTGAGTTGGTGGGGCAGGCTTCAGCCTGCCGGCTGCCCTCCGGTTTTCCGCGGGCAACGAACCGCAAATACAAACGGCAAGAATCTTGTTTGGTCCAGTACCTGGCGACGTCGAGTCATCGCAGTCGGGCATGATGCTTTCTTGATTTATCGCGATCAGAACGGCGATAACCAGGTCCTCGGTACATCGCTGCTGTTGCTCAGAGGCGATAGGGAGCGGAGAGTGTTGTTGTCCAGTGGCGGAAGGCAGGTGTTATCGGCGGCTCAATTGACGGACCTGGCAAACAAGATTCGCGGTTGGCAATTCGAAGTGGAGCAGACAGAAGACCTCAGTGACCTCACCAAGTTGCAAAGAGCCGGAGTAGTCATTCTCGGCAATCAATGGGGCGGCTTTACCAGCCAGGAACTCGACGCCATCCTCCAGTTTGTCAAAGACGGCGGAGGACTGCTCGCCGTGGGTCTAGGTTGGTCGTGGGAGCAAGCCCGGCCAGGCGCACCGAAGAGACCCATGGATCAATATCCGATGAACCAGCTTGTCGGTCATTTTGGGGCCGCCTTTACCGAGAAGCCGATTTTTCAATAACTCCCGCCGGCGGAAATACAACTCGTCAACACCCTCTTCGTGGAATACCCCGCAACGTTCGTGATATAACTGTCACCAAGGTTTACGAGTGAAAGGAAGGGGAGACAAACATGCTATCCACACCGTGGGCGCAGCGCAAGAACAAATACGACTTCGTGATTATCGGATCCGGGTACGGAGGGGCCATCGCGGCGGCGCGCCTGGCGGCGGCCAATCTCAATCCCAAGCCCTCGGTCTGTATTCTGGAACGCGGCAAGGAACGCGAGCCCGGGCAGTTTCCGGAGACGCTGGACGGCGTCATCGGCGAGGCGCGCAGTTCGGCCAACCCGCTGGGGCTTTTTGAACTGCTGACGCACCCGGACATTTCGGTGATCAAGGCGTCCGGGCTGGGTGGCACGTCGCTGATCAACGCCAACGTAGCGATCGAGCCGGACCGCGAAGTCTTCGAGCAGTTCCACTGGCCGGGCGCCATCACGTTCGACGAACTAAAGCCCTACTACCAGCGGGCGCGCGACGTGCTGGCGCCGTCGCCGCATCCGCGCGCCATGCAACTCGCCAAGGTGCAGGCGCTGAACCGGCGGGCGCAAGAGATGGGTACCACGGTAGAGGCGCTCAACATCACGGTGAATTTCACCATCGACGGGAACAACCCCCACGGCGTGGAGCAGCGGCCCTGCAACGATTGCGGCAATTGCGTCTGCGGCTGCAACGTGAAGGCCAAGAACACGCTGTACATGAACTACCTGCCGATGGCGCGCAACGCGGGCGCCACCATCCTGACGCAGACCAAGGTGGAGTGGCTGGAGAAGCTCTCTGGCGGTGGGTGGCGGATTCACGGCAAATTCGTGAAAGGCCCCACCGCGAGTGAGAAATTCACGATGGACGCGGGCGAAGTGGTGCTCTCCGCGGGGTCGCTGAACAGTACGGAAATTCTGCTGCGCTCCGAGATGCACGGGCTTTCGGTTTCGCCCGCGTTGGGGACCAAGTTCAACGGCAACGGCGATTTCTTCGGCCTGGCCTACAACGGCGACTACGAGACCGACGTGCTGGGGTATCTACACACCCAGGCTCCGGCGGCGGGCGATTCGCCGGCGCCCGGTCCGAACATCGTGGGGCTGGTGCGGTACAGCAAGGGGCTGCCGGAGGCGCAGCGCATCGCCATCGAAGATTTCTCGTTCCCCAACGCTTACATCGACGGCGCCAAAGCGGCCTTCGGACTGATTCGCGGCCTCGATACGGTGGCCGGCAACGAAGACGCGCAGCGCGACCGCGTGGCGCGCGATTTCGACCCTTCCGCTCCGGCCCACGCACCGAACGGCGCCATGAATCACTCCATGCTGTACCTGGTGATGGGGCACGACAACGCGCGCGGTTCCATCCTGTTTGAGGCGCCCTGGACGGAACCAGACGGACGCATACGCATCTCCTGGGACAAAGCCGGGCAGCAGCAGATCTTCACCCGCATGAACGAGGAGATTCGCCGCCACGCCCACGCCCTGCGGGGCAACTTCATCTCCAACCCGACGTGGAGCATGTTCAACCTGCGGCACCTGATCACGGCGCATCCGCTGGGCGGTTGCCCGATGGGCGACGATTATCTGCAAGGCGCGGTGGACCCGTTCGGGCGCGTGTTCGCGGGCGACGGCAGCGTGCACAAGGGACTCTCGGTGACCGATGGCTCAGTGATCCCGAGCGCCCTGGGAGTGAATCCGTTCCTGACCATTTCGGCCCTGACGGAACGCTTCGCGGAACTCAGGATTCGCAATGCCTATCCGGCGGCGGCCAAGCCGGTCAGCATGGCGGGAATTCACGCGCTGGATGAGATCGATTACAACGAAGGGCAGCTCGAAGCGCTGTTCCGGCGCTGCCCCACCATGGGAATCGACACCCTGGTCAACCAGGGCGGCGCGCCAAAGATCGATACCAATACCCAGACCATTCGCAACGATGGCTACTGGAAGGGCTTTTTCCCCAAGGGCCACGTGTTGAACGCCATGTCGTCGGCCATCTTCACCGGCTTCCGCAAGCAGTTCTTCAAGAAGGACGGCAAGTACGGCGGCATCACCAGCGATACCGACGACCGCATCCATGCGCGCAACAGCCTGGAAGAAATCGTCATTAAGCAGGGCACCAAGGGCACGCTGGAGCCGGGCCGCTACATTTTGCTGAAATACCTGGATCCGCCTTGGCAGGGCTTCTACGACATTTTCAAAATCGTCAATGAAGATCTGCTGATCGGGCGCGTGTACCTCGGCGAGTTCCCCAACGGCGCGCGGGTGTTCACCTTCCCGATGTCGCGAGTCTACAGCTTCGACCAGATGACGGTGCAGGATCATCAGGCGTTATATGCGGCGGGTCCGGCGCCGGCGCCTGCCGACCTGGAGGGCGTGTGGCGCATGGACACCATCTCCAACGCGAACCACGCGGGCGGCATCGCGTACCTGCAATTCAACAACAAGCCGGACGGGCGGCTGGAGGCGCACTACGAACTGCTGGGGCTGATGGAGGGCCTGGTGGTCCCGAGTTTCCTGAAAGACCACTTCCAGTTGAACGACTTCACGCCGTTCCACGATGAAATCCGCAAAGTGTCGGCCGACCTGCTGGTGGGCACGTACATGACGGGGCTGCCGCCGGCGGTGTCGTCCCTGCTGGGGACATCGTCGCTCGGCCTGTTCCATTCGCAAGCCAACGGACAGTTCGGCTTCTACTACACGCTGACGCGGCTGACGCAGAAGGAACTGCCGGCGAATACGCTGCTGAAGCCGTTCCTCGACGCGCAGTTGCCGGACGGCGTGGGCATGCTGTTCGACGAGCAGATGAAGGGTTGGTATTTCCCCGGCGCCTTCACTCCGGCCGCGGGGCGGGCGGGCGATCTCACCATCGGCGACCGCATTCCGGCGGCGGGTGACCCGGCGGGCGCGTTCTCCTGCGTGTTCGACGGACGGATGATCGTCGGCGACGTCAACGAGTTTGTCGACGGGTATGCGCACGAGGCGTCGGTCAAGGGCACGATGACCTTTGGCGAGTTCGAGGGGATGAAGGCGGCGACGTTCGCCATCGACGAAACCAACAGCCGGTTCAACTATCTGCGGGTGAACCCGGCGACGGGCGAGGGCGAGATGCGATACCACATCGAATTCGCCGCACAGAATGGGCGCCGCTTCACCTTCGAAGGCACGAAGTACATGCAGAAGGATGGCGGCGGCGGGGTGCAGGGCATCGCGGAGATTTTGCAGGACTACACCACGCTGTACTGCCACGTCTACGAAGAGACGGCGGGAGGCGCCCCGCGGGAGACGGGGACGGCGTACCTGAAATTCCGCACCTTCCAGGATCTGGCGGCGGTGGGCAGCCTGGCGGGCTTCCTGACTTCGTTCCAGGTCACGGGGACCAAAGACCCGGTGATCCAGTTGCAGGCGCGCATGCGCTTCATCGCGTTCACGGCGCAGTTCGTGATGCGCGAGTACGATCCGCTGACGTTCGGCGGACCGCTGCTGGCGGCGGACGTGCGCGCGGCGGTGGCGCGTGGGGCGGAGACGCCGGATTTCTTCAGCACGCGTGCGTCGGACGAATTGCAGGCCATCCTGCGCGACACGCCGACGCTGCCGATTGAGAACCTGGCCAACACGGGCGCGGTACGCATCGATTTCGCACAAGAGCGCATTTTCCGCGACTCGTTCTGGAAGGGGAGTTTTGCCAAGGATACGCTGATCGGCTGGGAGGAGCGGGTGCGGGGCACAGTGCTGGACCCGGGCGCGGCGGTGGCGGGACGCGTTTTCGCGGGCGGGAGTTTCTGGAAGCGCTTCGGCCCCGTGGAGAACGGCGTGGCGACCGGGCACGTGGTGAACTATGAACTCTCGGCGCTGCCGGGATTGCCGGAGGTACGAACGGTGCGATACCCGGACGACAACCGGGCGTACTTCAAGAAGGGCGACGGGGTGCTGCTGCTGACTTACACCAACGCGCCGTACCAGATGGTGTACGACACCATCAAGGTGATTGATGCGCAGAATGCGATCGGCGTGATGCACCTGGGCACGTTCCCCAACGGCATCGTGTTTTCGACGTTCGTGATGGCGCGGCAGAACTACCCGTTCGAGCGCATGTCGGCGCCGGACGCTGAGGCGCTACTGGCCGATGCGCGGGCGGCGGCGCCTGGAGCTGCGGCCATCGAGGGCGATTGGGATGGCCATCTGATTACGCTGAAAACGCCGGATACCAGCCTGTTAAATCAGGTGAGTCCGGCGCTGTTCCGTGCGTCGTTCCATGCGGGGTTGGCGAAGTGCTCGGCGGCGGGGGTGCAGTTCTCGCGAGGGCTGAATTTGGGCGAACTGCGGCTGCTCGGTCCGAAGACATTGCTGGGGAAATGGACGGGTCTGGATCCGGCGGTGTCCAAGGCGCTGGGGGAAACGATCTATTTTGTCTTGAAACGGGTGTAGCGTGAGACACGCGTGTCTCACTGTCCCAAGTCTGATTTGTTGAAAAAAAACAAGTTAAGTCTGCATAAGCGACAAAAAGTGAGACAAATTTGTCTCACTTCGCCCTCGTTTCCGGTGAGTTGGGCACCCCTCTGCCTGCCCTGGCTCCATTTTACCCCGCGGGTCAGCGGCTGGTGGCTGGCGGGGAAGGGACGGCGTGATGTAAGTGTTGTTTGAGCAATCACTTACGTGGGATAGAAGAAAATAAATGTTGGCGTGACTCGGGATCGCATGAGGCTTAGGCGCGCCAGCGTGGTTACGCGTGTTTCTGGTTGTGGGGCGTGTGGTGTTGGTGCGGGCGGAACAGAATCAGTCCGCCCGCGCCCCAGATCATCAGCGTGATGAATACGAAGCCGAAGAGCAGATCGAACTCCGGCTTCTGCAATGCAAAGGGTATCGGGATGAAGCCCAGGGCAACCGCCGCCAGAACCGACAGGGTATGCCAATACCAGGCTTGCGAGTGGAAGTGGTACAGCAGGTAGATGGGGACGCCCATCGCCAGGAGATAAACCAGGACAGCCAACATGCCGAACATGCAGAGCCTCCTGTCCGCTATTGTAGGCCCAAAAACAAGATACGGGAACGCTATTCGATCCAGCCGCCGCCGAGCACGATCTCGCCATGGTAGAAGACAGCGCCCTGTCCCGGGGTGACGGCCCGCTGGGGGTCGTCGAAGCGCACCTCGATGCGCTCCGCGTCGCCCGTGCCGCACAGCGTGGCGGAGGCCGCGGCGTGCTTGTTGCGGATCTTGACCTCGGCCCGCACGGTAGCTCCGGAGGCCAGCCCGGCGATGGAGATCCAATTCACCTGCTTGGCCACGAAGCGCGCGCACTGTAGATCGTCATTGCCGCCGACGGTGACGCGCTGGCTGGCCGGATCGGTCGAAATCACGTAGAGCGGTTCGCCGGTAGCGATGCCCAATCCCTTACGCTGCCCGACCGTGAAATGGTGGACGCCCTCGTGGCGCCCGAGCGTGCGCCCTTCAATGGTGACAATCTCGCCCGAAGTGCGCTCCACGGCGACGCCCTTTTCTTTGAGGTAGGCATCCATGAAGACTGCGTAGTCGCCGTTAGGGACGAAGCAGATTTCCTGGCTGTCGCCCTTCGAGGCCACCGCGAGATCCATGGACCGCGCGATGTCGCGCACCTCTGGCTTATTCAATTCGCCCAGCGGGAACAGGGTACGCGCCAACTGCGCCTGGGTCAGGCCAAAGAGGAAGTAGGTCTGGTCCTTGGACTGGTCTACCGCGCGCATTAGTTGATAGCGCCCACTGGCGGGGTGGAAGCGTACGCGCGCGTAGTGGCCGGTGGCCATATAGTGCGCGCCCACCGAATCCGCCATCTCCAGGAAGCGATCGAACTTGATGTAGTTGTTGCACAGGGTGCAGGGGATGGGGGTGCGCCCGGCGAGATACTCCTCGACGAAGGGCTTCACTACATGCTCTTCGAACTGCTGCTCGAAGTTGACGACGTAGTAGGGGATGCCGATCTGCTCGGCCACGCGGCGCGCGTCGTAGACATCGTCCAGGGAACAGCAGCGTCCGGACCCAGAGGGCGCCCCGGTTTCGGAGGCTAGTTCGGGCAGGCGCCGCTGATTCCACAACTGCATGGTCATGCCGACCACGGTGCGGCCCTCGCGCACGAGCATGGCGGCGACCGTGGAACTGTCCACCCCGCCGCTCATGGCGACAGCGATGGGCAACTCAGGCATGCACCGAAATCCGGCGCAAATGCGCCACGCTGGCGAGGATGGCCTCGATGAGCGCGTCCACCTGCTCGGCGGTATTGGTGCGCCCCAGCGAGAAGCGCATGCTGGCGCGCGCGCGCTCGTCACTCAGGCCGATGGCCTTGAGCACGTGCGACGGCGAAAGTGCTCCGCTGGAGCAGGCCGCCCCGGTGGAGACCGCGAAGCCGCGCAGGTCAAGCGCGATCACCATGGCTTCGCCATCGATGCCGTCGAAGTAGAGATTGCTGGTGTTGGGCAGGCGATTCCAGCGCGAGCCGTTGACGCCGGTGCCGGGAATGCGCTCCAGGACGGCGTTTTCGAGCCGATCGCGGAGCATGGCGAGGCGTTCGGCGTCCTCCGCGATCAAGCGCGCGGCGAGTTCCGCGGCCGCGCCGAAGGCCGCGATGCCGGGGACGTTCTCCGTGCCCGGACGGCGGTCGCGCTCATGATGGCCGCCGTAGGCGACGGGCGCAAGGCGCGTTCCCTTGCGCGCGTAGAGCGCACCCACGCCCTTGGGCGCATACAGCTTGTGGCCGCTCATGCTGTAGAGGTCCACGCCGAGCGCCTGCACGTCGACCGGCACTTTACCGAGCGCCTGCACGCCATCCACGTGGAGCGCCGCGCCGGCATGGTGCGCAATCCGGGCCATTTCGGCGATGGGCTGGAGTGTGCCGAGTTCGTTATTGGCGTGCATGATGCTGACGAGCACGGTCTCCGGACGCAGCGCGCGCCGGATATCTTCCGGGCTGACGATGCCGCTGGACCCCACCCGCAGGCAGGTGATCTCCACGCCTTCGGCGCCCAATTGTCTGGCGGGTGAGAGCACCGCCGGGTGTTCGATGGCGCAGGTAATGACGTGCTTGCGCGCGGCGGCAGAGGCGCGCGTCAAACCGAGAATGGCGAGATTGTCAGCCTCGGTGCCGCCGCTGGTGAAGACGATCTCGGCCGCGGAGGCGTTGATGAGCGCGGCCACCTGGCGGCGTGCGGCTTCCAAGCGTTGCTTGGCGGCCTGTCCGAAATGGTGGATGCTGGACGCGTTACCATACACTTGTCCGAGGCACGACACCACCGTCTCGAGTACCTCCGGAGCGACAGGTGTAGTGGCGTTGTGATCGAAGTAGAAATGCTGCACTTGGCCTCATTTTACCAATGACGCGACCGATTCTAACCCTGACCACCGATTTCGGGCTGACGGACCACTTCGTGGGCACCATGAAAGGCGTGATGCTGGGCATCTGCCCGGCGGTGCAAATTGTGGATATCAGCCACGGCGTGACGCCGTTTGAGACCGGCGAAGGCGCCTACCTGATCGCGCAGGCGTGGCGCTATTTTCCGAAGAAGACGGTGCATGTGGTGGTGGTGGACCCCGGGGTGGGCACGGCGCGGCGTCCGATTCTGGTGGAAGCCGGCGGCCACTATTTCCTGGGCCCGGACAACGGGGTGCTCTCCATGGTCTACCTGCACGAGAAGTGCAAGGTGCGCCATGTCTCGAACGAGGAGTACTTCCGGCATCCGGTGAGCCGCACGTTTCATGGCCGCGACATCTTCGCCCCCGTGGGCGCGCATCTGGCCGCGGGAGTACCGCCGGCCAGCGTCGGGAAGCTGATGCAGGACTATCTGAAGCCCGAGTTCGAAAAGCCGCATCGTGCCGGCAAGCGCACCTGGATCGGGCGGATTCTGAAGATCGACCGCTTTGGGAATATCATTACGAACTTCCATGTGAGCGAGTTCGGCGATCTGGAAACGCGCAATTTCACGCTGGCGCTGGGGCCGCAGACCGTGACCGCGCTGGCGCGCAACTACGCGGAGTGCGCGCCCGGCGAGTTGTTCCTGATTCTGGGCAGCTCCGGATATTACGAAGTGTCGTTGAGCCAGGGCAGCGCGGCGAAGCTCATCAAATGCGAGCCGGGCGCGGCGATCGAACTGATGGTGTGGTAGCGCGGTTGCTATTGCACGTACATGGTCACCGCGCCTTGGGCCGATACGCCGCCCACCTTCACCTGTAGCGGGACGCTTCCGCTGGCGGTGCCGGCGGGCACCGTCGCATTGATCTGATACAGGCCCTGGATGGAAGTGGGCGCCGCTCCGGCGTAGGTCAGGGTGGCATCCAGGCCTCCGATGGTCACGGTGACGGGCGCGGCAATCGCCTGCGTGGCGGTCCCGAGCGCTCCGGTTTTTCCGGCCGGAACCAGTTGGCCCGCGCCGGTCATGTAGATGGCCACGACGGAGCCCTTCGCCGCCGGCGCGTTGGCGGCGTTGACCGTGCCGGTCTGGTTAATGACGGACGCCTGTCCGTTTCCGGTGGAAGCGGTGGTGAAGATGCCGGGAGCGGTGGGACTCACCGGCTGCTGCACCATCGGCGCCGGCTGGCCGTTGAGCGAGAGCTGAACCGCCGATTGGGTTTTACCGGCGACTTCAAAGGGAACGATGACGCCCACCTGGTTAGCTCGCGCGTAGAGCACCGGCGCGGGTGTTCCGTCGAAAGTCACCTGCACGCCGCCTGCGTTGGTGGCGATCTGTCCGTTGGCGAACGTGCCACTGACCAGATCGCGCGGGCCGATGTTGCTCCCGAATATCGTCAGGATGGAACCCGGAGCCACCGGCCCGGTCGCATAGCTGGCGCTGTTG
>JAPKZC010000127.1 GCA_026394025.1 Candidatus Solibacter sp. | reverse complement strand
GTGCCGGCGAGGGCAGCGGCGATGGCGGGAAAGGCGACGTGCCCGGTGCCCGGGATACCGCGGTCGTTTTCGCAGGCCTGGATATGCTTCAGGTGGCGTCCGGTGGATCGAAAGGCCGTGGCCACGTCCTTCTCCTCGATGTTGGTGTGGAATGTGTCGAGCAGCACGCCGACGCTCGGATGGCCGATGGCTTCCGACAGCGCCACCGCGTCGGCAGCGGTATTCAGGAAGTACGTTGCGAAGCGGTTCAGCGGCTCGATGGCAAGGGTGACGCCGTGCGCTTCGAGCGTATCGCCCAGCGACTGGAAACACTCCACGGCCCACTGCCACTCATCCGGTGTGCGGCGGCGGCCCGGCAGGTAACCGACCGGCGCGTAAATCGGTCCACCCAGGCACTTGGCCCCGAGTTCCGCCGTAACCCGGATGCAGTCGATGAAGTGCTGGCGTGTTTGGCCGCGGACCGCTGGGTCGTCACTGGTTGGGTTCATGCCGGATGGGAGCAGATTGCATGCCAGCGGCTCCAGGCCGCAATTTTCGATTGCCCGCCGGATGGCCGCGGCGTCGATCTTGAGTGGCTCGAAGAAGGCCACCTCAAATCCGTCAAAGCCGTGTTCCTTGATCGCGGGGAGCAGGTGGAAATGCGGCGCGCCGAAGAAGGGTGTCCAGATCAGCGCGCTTACCGAGAATCTCATGCGGCCTCCTATTTGAGCGTGATGGGCGCCCTGCTACCGTCGATGGTGGTGTCCCAATGCATCAGTTCGATGACGTGCGGGTTGGAGCCATCGATCCCCATGATCCACACGGGGCGCTTATCGGCGCGGTGCTCGGCGTAGGCCAGGCGGCTGCGCTCGCTGTTGCGCCAGTAGACCTCGTCGCACAGCCGGAAGGAGATCCATTTGCCGTCCGGAGAGACGGTGGGCGAGGTGGCAGCCTGTTTGAGAAAGGTGAGTTGCTTGCGGTTTGCCCCATCGGCGTCGGAGGTGAACAGTTCTTCCGCTTCGCCGACACGGTCGCCGTAAATAATGCGCCTGCTGTCAGGCGTCCAGGCGGCGTGGACTCCCGCGAAAGCGTTGGGCTCCTTCGTGAGTTGCCGCTCGTTCTTGCCGTCCGCATCAGCCGCGTAGACGTAGTGGCCCTGGCGGTCGTTCTTGGCGTAGACCATGGTCTGACCGTCGGGAGAGATCGCAGGGTCGGTGCCGAGCGCCACCATTTCAAAACCGGTGCCATCGGGGTGGATGCGGCACATCTGGGCGGGACCCTTGCCGAAGATCCCGAAGTAGATCCACTTGCCGTCGGCGGTCCAGCTCATCATGCCGGTCTGGGCGGGCTTTACCTCATGGGTGAGTTGCTTGAGGTTCCTTCCATCGGCATCCATCACGTAGAGGTTGTGGGCGCCGTCGCGGTCGGAGTTGAAAGCGATCTTCCTGCCGTCCCACGACCAGGCAGGATAGCGCTCGCTGGCGTTGGGGGTTAGCGAGAGGTTTGTCAGGTTGCCGTTATCGCCATCCACCAGGTAGAGCTCGGAATCGCCGGTGCGTGCGCTGATCCAGATGAACTTGTAGCCGGAGAGCTCGCCGGCGCACGCAGAAACGGCAAGCAGCAGTATCAGAAGAGCGGGCTTCATCCAGATCTCCTTCAGGCAAATTCGGGCAGCTTTACGACAGCGCCGCCGCACATC
>JAPKZC010001128.1 GCA_026394025.1 Candidatus Solibacter sp. | reverse complement strand
CGGTAGCCGCGCACGCGGTCGAGATCCGGAGATTACATCGCGCTGGCGTCGCCAAGGCGGAGATCGCCCGCCGGCTCCAGGTCGGGCGCACTTCAGTACGCCGAATCCTGGGCGATTCCTCCCAGAAATAGGTCCTCTCGACTTCCTTACGCGGGCTTACCGAAAGGACACGGAATACCCAGAATATCCTGGGCCGCTCCAGGGTAGCTCTCGATGACTTGGAGCCCTTGCCTCCGTAGCTCATCGGCGAGCCGCATACCACGCATGGTCAGCGACTGCATGCTGGGGAGGAGGCACCAGAAAACGGAGATTCCCATCCTTTTCAGTGCCAACTCGCACTTTCGGTAAATTGGAGAGCCTTCGACGAGCCGGTGCTGCGCACGATGCCAGCCCTCCGGCACCGATAGTGGAGAGTCAATTGACACGAGGTCCGGTTTGGCCGAGAGTGTCTCCCGAATCAGGTCATCATCTGTGACTATGCTCTTCGTCGATGCACGTGAAGCATCGAGAATTGCCCAACCAGTCGCTCGACGTTCGCTGCCCGTCAAATCGATGCCGACTATTCTCGGCGCAGAGATTTTGCTTCGCTCCAGCAGACCTGCAACCAGAGTCTCTGAAGCCCGAGGTGGCCCCTGTTTACGCAACCGGGGTGCCTTGGGCATAGCGCCAACACCGTCGTAGATTTCCTTCCGGTCGCCGAGCGAACCAGCCAACTGTTTCGCGAGCTGATCGTACGCCATCTCCATGATGGCCTTGAGGTGAACAACGTCCTCAGTGTTGTACGTGATGAGCTGCTGCAGGGCTGCGCGGTCGCCTCGCAGGTGGCGGGACCACAGCACCGTCGCGTCGTAGCCGTCGATGTCCTCAACAGTGTGATCTCTGCAAATACCGAATTCTCGCTCAATCGCTTTCAGCCCTCCCCGGTATCCGAGCCGGCGTGTGACCCAGCGTAGGTCGATATGGATAGGCGGCAATTCCAGGTTCTTGAACGCGAGCTTCAGGAAGCGGAGATCAAAACCCGAGCCGTTGAACGTGACGACCACCGAGAACTTCTTCAGACGGTCGGGCAAGTCCTCAAGGTTCTGGCCAGCGATGAACACTTCGTAGCGATGTCCGTCAAAGAGGCCGACCATGGTGACCGTGTCAAAGACGGGTGACAACCCGGTTGTTTCGATGTCAAGGAAGACACACTCCTCAGCAAACTCCGGAAAGAGCCTCCATGCCTCACCGAGTCTGGAAAGGCGCGCAAAGAACCCAGCGTCTCTCCTCTGCACGGCTTCGATGGACTGCGGGATGTATGTCTCCAACCGGTGGCGGAGTGCTGAACTGATCGCAGCGGGGCGGGTGAAGAAATCACTGAAGTCATCCCAGGACGTGATCCCGGATTTCCACAATTCATGCTCCGTCCGCTGCCCGATACCCGGAATATGAATGAACGTCTGATCGAGCACCGTAGAGACTCTCCAGTCTCGGGGGATATATATCGATTGTACACCATCGTTGTCTAAATCACAACGATTGGATACAATCGTTGTGATGAGCCCCGAGGTACGCACTTTTTGGGAGGAGGTCAGAACTACGTTGCTACCGGACTACGGTCAAGAGGCGAGAAAACGCGACCGCACAAAGGCATCGCGGCGTGAGCAACTGGCGCAGGAACTTCGATTGAGCCCCTTGACACTAAAGGGGTTTATCAATGGTCATCAGCTTGGCTTAGGCCGAGAGGCCCTCCTGCCGCTTTTCACGAGATTCCCGGCACTGAAGGATCGCTACTATGTTGCGGTGGGTCGCGCAGACCAGCAGTCTAGCACTCCCAACCCGAGAGAGGGCTTCGATCCTGAGATTCAGCTTACCTTTCAATTCGAAGGCTTCGATGACTCGCCCAAGTCCTTCACCACACGAATACCACCGCGTGGAGAGGGCGTCTTGACAGTGAGAATTGACTCAGGCCGAGTGGCTTAGAATACCGATCGTGCAGCCCCCAAGAACGACAATCGTTATGCCTGAGATATCGCGTCGTGCGATGTCTTGCGCCCAGGTGCGCAAGGCCCCCCACGCCACAGCGCCAGCAATCCCAGCGACCGGAAGGAAGGCCCGGCTCTCTCTGTTGCGCAGCCCTGGCGCGCGCGAATCGTGGATCCTGCCGCAGCGAATCGCGCGCATCACCGGCCGTCGGCCGCTGCCGCTGTTTCCGGCGACTCCGCCGGCGGCGCCGTTAATGGAGTATCGGCGCGATACTCAATCTTTCCGCGTCGTCGGCGCCGGCCGGTGGATCTGACGGCGGGGCCTAGCCCCCACCGGGGCGCTCAGGCGTCCCATGTAATATACATTTACATCTATACAGATTTGCAGAGATGCGACAGCGAATTTACGTCTATCCAAAATCTGGCGGAGGAAGAGGGATTCGAACCCCCGAACGAGATTCCCCGTTAACGGTTTTCAAGACCGCCGGTATCAACCACTCACCCATTCCTCCGGCATCCCTATTATAAGACGTCAAGCCGGACCGCGCGCCCGCGTCAGGGCATCCACTTTGGTGCCGAGGTCTCTCAGGGCGCGCATGATTTCGCCGTGCGCCAACTCCTCCCGTGGCGGGCTGATTCCCTTGATGTCAAACGTGCCCCCCGGTTCGAGAACGCAGCGCTCCACCTCTTCCACGGTTTCGAAGCCCTGGCGGTGGAGCACCGTCATGAGCTCGGATCTGGTCAACAACTCCTTGGCCAAGGCATTCTTTTTAACGCGGCCATGTTCCACCAATACCGTCGGCTCGCCTTCCAGAATCTCGTCGAGCCGGCGGTGGCGGAACAGGAAGCGGACCACCAGGTAGTTGATCGCCAGCAGCGACAAGGCGCCGATCACGCCGCCGGACAGCGAGTTGTCGTTGCCGATGATGGCATTCTGCACCGTGTTGGAAAGCGACAGCAGCACCACTAGGTCAAAAGGGTTGAGCTGTGCCAGTTCGCGCTTGCCGAAGACGCGCAGCGCGACCACCAGGAACACGTACACCAGCGCCGGACGCAGGATCTTTTCGACGATCGGCGCGCCTACAACGAAAACATCGCCCCACATCTTCGGGGAAACCAGCCATTCAGGCATTCCGTGCCCTCCTCAAGTTAAGCTACCCCAAAACCATCCGGATTTTGCTAAAACAGAATAGGGGCTAAGTGTTTTTGGGGGACGGGAGGGCTCCGCGTGAGCCGCAAATGTTGTGGAAATCCTGAGGACGATTTTGCGATGGGCGGGCCATCTGCTGATTGCATGCGTGTTGTTCTTCCCACAGACATTATCGCGTCTGGCGTTTTAGGCTTTGAGTCTCTCCTCCTCTCCCAGCTACCCTTAGTGATTCACGATGTCCGCGCATAACGCCACAGAAAAGGGTCTACCCACGAATGTCGATGCCGAGCGGTTCGTGCTCGGCACCATTCTGCTGGACGACAGTTTCTATATTCAGGCGGCCGGCACGCTGGAAGGCAACGATTTCAGCCTGGAGAAGCACCGCCGCATTTTCAAGCGGATGAGCGACGTGTACGAGCGCGGCGAAAAGATCGACCGCATTACCGTCGCCAATGAGTTGATGAAGTTCGGTGAGTTGGAATCCTGCGACGGCCTGAGCTACCTCGTTTCCCTCGATGATGGCCTTCCGCAGATTCCCAACGTCGACGCCTACATCCGGTTGGTGAAAGACAAGGCAATTCTGCGTAGCATCATCTTCGCTTCCGAGCACATGAGAAATCGGGCGATGATGGCCGAGGAATCGCCGGACGAGATTCTGGCCGGGGCGGAGGAGACGCTGCTCAAGCTGGGCGAGGCCCAGGTGAAGAGCGGCCTGCTCAATCCCGACGAGATTATCAAGGGATACGAAGGCGGGATCAGCGCCTTCCTGGACCCCAGTAAGCGGGTCAAGGGCGTCAGTACGGGCTTTCTCGGGCTGGATGAAAAAACCGGTGGCATGCACGGTGGAGACTTGTTCATCATCGCCGGCCGCCCTTCGATGGGGAAGACCGCCCTCGCCTTGAACATCGCGCAACACGTGGTCCTCAAGAACAAGCAGACCGTGGCGGTGTTTTCCCTCGAAATGTCGAAGGAGAGTCTGCTGACGCGTATGCTCTGCGCGGCGGCGCGGGTGGACAGCCAGCGGTTCCGCACCGGATACCTCACCCAAGAGGAACGCCGCAGGCTGAACCAGAGCCTCCACGATCTGGTGGAGGCGCCGCTCTACATTGACGATACGGCGGGGCTGCACATCATGGATATGCATGCCAAGCTGCGGCGCCTGAAATCGGAGCGCAAGCAGTTGGGCCTGGTGATTGTGGACTACCTGCAATTGATGAGTGTGCGGGGGCGGAGTGAGAACCGCAATCAGGAAGTCAGCGCGCTGTCGCGCGGTCTCAAACTGCTGGCCAAGGAACTGAACGTGCCTATGATGGTGCTTTCGCAGTTGAGTCGCGCGGTCGAGACCCGGCAGGGGGACCACCGGCCGCAGTTGAGCGACCTGCGTGAGTCCGGTTCCATTGAGCAGGACGCCGACGTCGTGGCCTTTGTCTTTCGCGAAGAAGTATACAACCGCGATCGCGAAGACCTCAAGGGACAGGCGGAGTTGATCGTTGCCAAACAGCGCAACGGACCCATCGGCACGGTCAACCTGACTTTCCTGCACGCGCAGACGAAGTTTGAGAATCGCGCTGAAGACCTTCCGCCGGAAGAGTAAGATTATCGTTTGACGAGGAGTTCGGCCTGGGTGAACGCCACGGTGCGGATCTGGTCGCCCAGGGTGGTGTAGCGAACCAGCGGGCTGGCGATGCGGAGTTGCCCGGCCTCCTCCTGAGAGAACTCGCGGTGGTAACGGTCCGCGCGTTCGCGGTACGAGTATCCCGCGTATACCGGCGGGGCCGCGTCGATGACCTTCATCAGCGCATTCCAAAAGCTATCGCGCTGGAACAGACCCTTGCGTGCGCCGGCTTCGCGCGAAATCTCGATGGGCTGCCGGCCGCCGCGCAGCGTGGCGTGGGTGCAATTCGCGGCGGCGAAGCGGCGCGAAGGGTCGGGATCCGGGAAGGTGCCCAGCAGTTCCCGCAGGTCCCCGAGGGACGCGTCCCACCCGGTCCAACGGAACCGCGAAGCGCCGCTCACCAGGCTGCCGCGCAGCAGGAGTTCGCGGAGGCGCGTTTCGTCCTTGCCGGTGACGCCCAGCATGTACTCCACCAGTTCGCGAACCGGCATTTCCTGCACCACCACGGGAGTGATGGAAATGGAGCCGGCTGCTTCGGAACTGAGCTTCACCCGGACAGTGGGCGGCAACGCCATCGTTTTTCACGCTAGCATAAGTCCGTGACCCCTCTGGAAAAGGTGATCGCGGAAACCCGCCGCTACGAGCATGCCCTGCTTCACTTCTCGGCGCGCGAGCGGAACGGAGCCGTTGAACTGGTGATCGAGCTGAAGGATCGCCGCTTGGGTCTGCACACCTACTACGCGCCAGTGCACGCGCGCGACATCGAACACCCGCAGTTCGCCTGGACCTTCCAGCGCTACCTCTACGATTGCATGCACGATTATCTGGTGGAAATGTTCCTGGAGACGCCGCAGAACCGGGAGCAGCGCCCATGACGCCGGCCGGCGCGCTTCTGGCGGCGGAGATCCGGCGCAACGGTCCCGTTCCGTTCCGTCGCTTCATGGAAGTGGCGCTGTACCATCCGGAGTACGGCTACTACCGGCGCGTGCAAGATCCGTTCGGCAAACATGGCGATTTTTTTACGGCGGAACAAATCCAACCGGTCTTCGGCGTTCTGATGGCGGCGCGGATTCGCCAACTCTATCGCGAGATGGGCGAACCTCGCGAATTCACCGTGGTCGAGTTGGGAGCCGGACGCCGCGAGATGGCGGCGGCATTCGCCGAGTGGAACTATGTGCCGGTGGATATCGATTCGGGCGCGATGCCCGAGCACGTTGCCGGTGTTGTATTCTCCAACGAATTCTTCGACGCGCTTCCGGTCGTTGCCGCGGTGTACCGGAACGGCGCATTCCATGAGCAACGCGTCGCGCTGGTGGGCGGCGCGTTCCGCTGGCACAGCGGAGAAGTGGTTGGAGCAAACGCGGAGCGTTACCTGCGCCGCTACTACCTGCCCCCCGAAGAAGGCCGATGGTACGAAGTGAACCTGGAGGCGCTGGCATGGCTCCAGCGCATGGCGGCGGCGTTAACCAAAGGATACGTGCTCAGCGTCGATTACGGTTTCACGCGCGCGGAGAGCGTGCGTTTTCCGGCGGGCACGCTAATGGGATACCGGCGGCACACAGCGCGCGAAGACGTGCTGGCCGACGCCGGGTTGCGCGACATCACGGCGCACGTGAACTTCACCGCGCTCCAAGATGGCGGCGCCGCGTGTGGCTTGGCGACTGTGCGCTTCGAGACGCTGGCCGAGACGCTGCTGTCCGCCGGAGAACCGGATCAGTTCGCCGCGGCGCTCGGCACGGGCGGCGCGGCGGAGGAATTGCGCCGTCGCATGCAGCTCAAGACGCTGTTGTTCGGAATGGGAGAGACGTTCCGGGTTCTGCTGCAGAAGAAAACCGAAGGGGAGATGGTGCAGAGAAGCGGAGGGAAAAGTCCTGAACAATGAAAAAGGCCCCGGAAACCGGGGCCTTGGAGTCATAACCTGTTTGCAGCCCTTGGTCAGGGCGTCGCCCAGACTACTTCTTTTTCTTCGGAGCAGCCTTTTTCTTTGCGGGCGCTTTCTTGGTTGCGGTCTTCATCGATTGATTCTCCCTAACATCAAATTTTGCGATTCGAAAATCGCAATGTGATTCATATATAAGGTGCTTCGGAAATAAAGTCAAGGAAAAAATGCATCGAGCGCCAGTTTCGATCGCTTTCGAGTCGTGCGCCGCGCATCATGCCGTGAAGAAATTGCCGAGCCCGTCAAATCTTGATTGCGTCCGCGCTCCGTATATACAATTAGACGCGCGTGGAAGGCGCGCGCGGAACTCCGGATGATGATTCCCCTATTGATGGCAGTCCACGCCGCGGAAGACGACACCAGCCTGGTCGCGCGCATGCAACGGCGCGACCCCAACGCCCTGGCGGAGCTGTACGATCGCTACGGCCGGGTCACGTTCTCACTCATTGTGCGAGTGGTGCGCGATGCGGGTATCGCCGAGGATCTCGTGCAGGAAACTTTCCTGCGCGTCTGGAATCGGGTTCACGGCTTCGATGCGCAGAAGGGCTCCATCGGGCCATGGCTGCTGGCGGTGGCGCGCAATCGGGCCATCGACTACCTCCGGTCCGCCGCCGGCCGCCAACGCCAGTCCCGCGAATTCGAGGAGACGGATCTTCCCGCGCTCTACTGCGATATGGAGAAGGACATTCTGAGTTCACACAAAGCCCGCCGCGTGAAATCCGCGGTGGAGAAGCTCTCGCCAAATCAGCGCCACGTGATCGAGTTGGCGTATTTCGAGGGGTTGTCTCAAACCGAGATCGCCGAACGCATGGGCCAGCCGCTGGGTACGGTGAAGACCTGGGTGCGGGCGGCACTCAAGAACTTGCGCGATGAACTGGGCGCGGTGGTGCCGGCATGAACTGTAACGAACTGCGCGAACATTACGAACTCTACGCCATCGGCGTGGCCGAAGAACCTGAGCGCAGCGAGATCCGCGCCCACTTGAATCGGCAATGCGAGGTATGTATGCAGGGAATCAAGCGCGCCCGGGAAGTAGTGGCCCTGCTGGGAGGTACGGTACCGCCCGCGGTTCCCTCCGCCGCGTTGCGCCGCCGCATCCTGGCCAGTGTGGCGGTGGAGCAGCGCCGCTTCGGATGGGCTCCCTTCCTGGCGGCGGCGTTCGCCATGGCTCTCTTCGCGGCGGTCTATTTCGGCGGCCGCGAGCGCGACCTCGCCAACGAACTGGCGCGTGTCCGCGAGCAGAACAGCCGGCAGACCATCGAACTTACCGCCGTCAACCAGGCGTTCGCCATCCTCACCGGTGCGGACACCACGGTCACCACGTTTGGTGAAGGACAGGCGAACCCGAAAGGCAAGGTGTTCGTCAGCCCGTCGCAGGGCGTCCTGCTGATTGCCGGTAATCTTCAGCCGGCGCCGCCCGGAAAGGCCTACGAGATGTGGATCGTCAAGAGCGGCAAGGCGAAGGCAGCCGGCATGTTCCAATCCGCGCCGGACGGCAGCGCGATGCACATGCAGCGCGGCTCGGTTGAGAATACCGATGCCGTGGCCGTCACGCTGGAGAATCAGGCGGGGGCCGACCAGCCAACGTCCACTCCCTTGTTCGCGGCGCCGATTCGGGCTCTGATTCAATAGGTGGCATAAGGCTCTGCCTTGTGCATCCGGGCGACGCTCGGAAATTTCTTCGAAACAGCGGCGCGCTTCGGGCGCCGGTCCATAATAGACTCATGCCTCCGGCCGCCCAGATCCCGCTCGCGATGCTCCTGGTATTCGCCGCGGCCAAACTCCTGGCGGAAATCTTCGAGCGCCTCGGACAACCGGGCATCGTTGGAGAAATTTTGGCAGGCGTCCTGATTGGTCCGCAGGTGCTTGGCTGGTTGGCGCCCAACGAGTTCCTACGTACGCTCTCTGACCTTGGCGTGATGTTTCTGCTCTTCCGCGTCGGGCTGGAAGTCAAGGCGTCGGAGTTGATGAAGGTCGGCGGCACGGCGTTGCTGGTGGCGGTCGCCGGCGTCATTGTGCCCTTTTTCGCCGGATGGGGAATCTGCGCGCTCTGGGGAGAGCCGCGCATCGAGAGCATCTTCGCCGGCGCGGCGATGGTCGCCACCAGCGTGGGTATCACGGCCCAGGTGCTGGCCTCGCGCGGCCTGCTGGAGATGCGCGCGAGCCGCATCATCCTTGCCGCCGCGGTGGTGGACGACGTGCTGGGTCTGATTGTGCTCGCCCTGGTCAGCGGTATGGCCAAGGGCAAGGTCAACTACCTGGACCTCGCGTTGACCGCGGGCCTCGCTCTCGGCTTCACGTTTTTCGTCGCCCGCTTTGGCACGCGCACCGTGCGCCGCGTGATGCCTCGGGTGCAGGCCGGGTTGCGCCTGGCGGAGGGTGAGTTCGCTTTGGCCATGACGCTGTTGTTTGCGCTTTCCGTGCTGGCGGTCTATGCGGGCGTGGCTGCCATCATCGGCGCCTTTCTGGCAGGCATGGCTTTGTCGGAGACGTCCGAGGGGCGGGTTACCGACCTCACCAACGGAGTCGCCGAACTGCTGGTGCCCTTCTTTTTGGTCGGCATCGGTTTGCACTTCGACCTCTCGGCTTTTGCCGGTGCCGGCACGCTGGCACT